>JAEZID010000018.1 GCA_023416195.1 Pseudomonadota bacterium
GCTTGTCGTCCTCGGCGTCGCGCACGTTCTGCAGCACCGGCAGCAGGTGGTCCAGATTGTGCCCGTCGATCGGGCCGATGTAGTAGAAGCCCAGCTCCTCGAACAGCGTGCCGCCGGTCACCATGCCCCGCGCGTACTCCTCCGCCCGGCGGGCGGCGGTGCGCAGGGGACGCGGCAGCTGGTCGGCGATCTCCTTCGCCAGATGGCGCAGCGACAGATAGGGCTTCGACGAAATCAGGCGCGACAGATAGGCGCTCATCGCGCCGACCGGCGGCGCGATGGACATGTCGTTGTCGTTCAGGATGACGACGAGGCGCGAGTTGGCGGAACCCGCGTTGTTCATCGCCTCATAGGCCATGCCGGCGCTCATCGCGCCGTCGCCGATCACCGCGATGACGTTGTTCTTTTTCCCCAACAGATCGCGCGCCACCGCCATGCCGAGCCCGGCGGAGATGGAGGTGGAGCTGTGGCCGGCGCCGAACGGGTCGTATTCGCTCTCCGACCGCTTGGTGAAGCCGCTGAGGCCGCCGCCCGTGCGCAGGGTGCGGATGCGGTCGCGCCGCCCGGTCAGGATCTTGTGCGGGTAGCACTGGTGCCCGACGTCCCAGATCAACCGGTCGTCGGGCGTGTCGAACACGTAATGCAGGGCGACGGTCAGTTCGACCACCCCCAGGCCGGCGCCGAGATGCCCGCCGGTGACGGACACCGCGTCGATGGTCTCGGTGCGCAGTTCGTCCGCGAACTGGCGCAGCTGCTCCGGCTTCAGGGCTCTCAGGTCGGCTGGCGTGGAGACGGTGTCGAGAAGCGGCGTCTTTGATTGCGCGGTCACTCTTGCACGTCCTCCGTTCAGGTCCGCCGCGCGACGACGAAGTCGGCGACCGCCTTCAACATATCGGCGCGCCCGTCGAAGATCTCCAGGTGCGCCACGGCCTGATCGGCCAGCATTTCGGCCTGGGCGCGCGCGCGGTCGCGCCCCAGGATCGACACGAAGGTCGCCTTGCCGGCCTTCGCGTCGCGGCCGACGGACTTGCCGGTCTCGGCCTCCGTCCCTTCCACGTCCAGCAGGTCGTCCACGATCTGGAAGGCCAGCCCCAGGTCGTGGGCGTAGGCGCGCAGCGCGTGGCGCTGCGGCGGCGACGCCTTGCCCAGGATGCCGCCGGCCTCCGCGGAGAAGGCGATCATCTCGCCGGTCTTCATGCGCTGGAGGCGCGTGGTGGTGCCGAGGTCAAAGGTCTCGTGCTCGGCGATCAGGTCGAGCATCTGCCCGCCGACCATGCCGTGCGGACCGGCCGCCTTGGCGAGCGCCGCGACCAGCTGGCAGCGCACGTTCGGATCCTCGTGCGTCGCCGGGTCGGCCAGCACCTCGAAGGCGTAGGTCAGCAGGCCGTCGCCGGCCAGGATCGCGGTCGCCTCGTCGAACTGGCGGTGCACGGTCGGCCGGCCCCGGCGCAGCTGGCCGTCGTCCATCGCGGGCAGGTCGTCGTGGATCAGGGAATAGCAGTGGACGAACTCCACCGCCGCCGCCACGCGCACCGCGCAGTCCGGGTTGACCCCGAACAGGCTGGCGGAATGGCAGACCAGGAACGGGCGCAGCCGCTTGCCGCCGTTCAGGCAGCCGTAGCGCATCGCCTCGAACAGAACCGCCTCGGCGAGGTCGGTGGTGGGGAGAAGGCGGGTGATGGCCTGTTCCACCACCTCGGCCATGTCGGCCATCGCGGCCTTGAGTTCGCTTTGCACGTCAGTCGATCCGGGCCGGTTCGGTGCCGAGGGTGCCGTCGGCGGTCACGGTGATGCGGTCGATCTTGGCCTGGGCCTCGCGCAGCTTGGCCTCGCAATGGCGCTTCAGGGCCGTACCGCGCTCGTAGGAGGAGATGGCGTCGTCGAGCTTGCCGCGCCCTTCCTCCAGCTGGCGCACGATGCGCTCCAGCTCGGCCAGCGCGTCCTCGAAACTGAGGGCGGCAATGTCGGGGGGAATCTGTGCGTGCTCAGCCATGACCATTCCGAGTTGGGGCTCGTGAAATCCGAAGTTATGACCCGTGCCCCCAATGCGCAAGGCCCGCGGCGGACGTATGACGGTCTCGCCGCGGGCCTAGCCGGAAGGATCTGCGGTCAGCAGTACATCAGCTCGCGGACGTGCGCCGCGCAAGCGGAAGCCAGGGCGCGGAGGTTGTACCCCCCTTCGAGCACGGACACAATGCGCGCGCCGCAGTGGGTGCGCGCCATGTCGCCCAGCTTGCGCGTCGCCCAGACGAAATCGTCGTCGGTCAGGTGCAGGCTGGCCAGCGGATCGCGGGAATGCGCGTCGAACCCGGCGGAGATCATCAGCAGGTCGGGTTTGAAGTGGTCGATGGCCGGCAGGATGATGTGGGTCATCGCGTGGCGGAATTCCGGCGAGCCCGCCATGGCCGGCAGCGGCGCGTTCACGCAGTTGCCGTATTCGCCCCGCTCGGCCGCGTCGCCCGTGCCGGGATAGAGCGGCGACTGGTGGGTCGAGCAGTAGAGCAGGTCCGGGTCGCGCTGAAAAATGTCCTGCGTGCCGTTGCCGTGGTGCACGTCGAAGTCCACCACCGCCACCCGCTGCAACCCGTGGGCAGCGCGCGCGTGATAGGCGCCCACCGCCACGTTGTTGAACAGGCAGAACCCCATCGCCTTTTCGTATTCGGCATGGTGCCCCGGCGGACGCACGGCGCAGAAGGCGTTGCGCGAATGGCCGGTCGCCACCGCGTCCACCGCCGCGATCACCGCCCCGGCCGCCCGCAGCGCCGCCTCGCCCGATCCCGGCGAGACCACCGTGTCGGCGTCGATGCCGGCGTGCTCATGCTCGGGAAT
>JAEZID010000047.1 GCA_023416195.1 Pseudomonadota bacterium
CAGGAATGCGGCAAACCGACCCAATTATCGTAAAAATTGATTGTGTAAAAACAAACTGCGCCTTAAAGCGACGGTCCTGTCGCCCGCGCTCACGCGCAGCCCGTGCGCAAAGGCGGATCGCGCTTCATGGGAGAAAAGGCTTTTCGGCCGAAGGTCGGTGCGTTTCAACACGGCGCGGGGCCGAAGCCTTGTCCGGCAACCGGATCGCGAGCAATCAGCTAAACGAGTTCTGACAGCAGCTCGGGGCCGGACATGGAAAGGCCCCGGAAGGCGTTACCTTCCAGGGCCTTAGAGTGGTGCCGCAGCAGGGATTTGAACCCCGGACCTACTGATTACGAATCAGTTGCTCTACCCCTGAGCTACTGCGGCGTCGTCGTGGGCGCGGAACATAACCGTATGCCCAGCGCCATGCAAGAGGACTTTTTTCGGTTTTGCACGATTATTCATGCTGGGCAATCACGTCGAGAAAGGCGTCGGCGTAACGGTCCAGTTTCCGGGCGCCGACGCCGGGCAGGCGGGCGAAGGCGTGGCGGTCGCGCGGGCGCAGGGCGACCATCTCCAGCAACGTGCTGTCGTGGAAGATGACGTAGGGCGGCACGCCCTGCGCGCGGGCCAATTCCGTGCGGCAGTCCTTCAGCGCGTGCCACAGCGCGTCGTCGGCGGGCGACAGGGTGCCCCGCGCGCCGGAGCGCGACACGCCCTCGCCCGACAGGCCGCCGCCGGGCGCGCTGCCGCCGCGCGAGACGTGGCGGCGCAGGGCGTCGTGGACGCCGCGCCGTTTTTCGACGATGGGATCCTTGCGCAGGCGGACGGTCTGCTGGCCCTTGATGACCGGGATGCCCGCATCGGTCAGGCGGAAGCCGCCGTAGCCTTCCAGATCCACGGTCAGGTAGCCGGCGGCGACCAGCTGACGGTAGACCGACTGCCATTCGGCCTTGGACAGATCCTTGCCGACGCCGAAGGTCTTCAGCGCGTCGTGCGCCTGCTGCTGCACCTTGTCCGTGGCGTTGCCCAGCAGCACGTCGATCAGGTGCCCGGCGCCGTAGCGCTGGCCGGTGCGGTAGACCGCCGACAGGGCCTTTTGCGCGGCGATGGTGCCGTCCCAGGTTTCCACCGGCTCCAGGCAGGTGTCGCAGTTGCCGCAAGGCTCGCCCAGGCTCTCGCCGAAATAGTTCAGCAGCACCTGGCGGCGGCAGGTGGAGGTCTCGCAGAAGCCGAGCAGGGCCTCCAGCTTGCCGCGTTCGACCCGGCGGTGCGTCTCGCCGGCCTCCGACTGCTCCAGCATCTGGCGGAGGCTCACCACGTCGGACATGCCGTAGCTCATCCAGGCGTTGGCCGGCAGGCCGTCGCGCCCGGCGCGGCCGGTCTCCTGATAATAGGCTTCCAGGCTCTTGGGCGGATCGAGATGGCAGACGAAGCGCACGTTCGGCTTGTCGATGCCCATGCCGAAGGCGACCGTCGCCACCATGACGATGCCTTCGCCCTTGATGAACAGATCCTGGTTCGCCTCGCGCACCTCCGGCGGCAGGCCGGCGTGGTAGGGTAGGGCCTCGCGACCCTGCTGGTTCAGCCAGGAGGATATCTCCTCCACCTTCGCCCGCGACATGCAGTAGATGATGCCGGCGTCCTCGGGATGGTTCTCCCGCAGGAAGGCCAGCATCTGCTGCCGCTCGCTCTTCTTCGGGACGACGCGGTAGGTGATGTTCGGCCGGTCGAAACTGGACAGGAAGACGCGGGCCTCGGTCAGGCCCAGCTTTTCCTTGATCTCGGCGCGGGTCTGCGCGTCGGCGGTGGCGGTCAGCGCGACACGCGGCACCGTCGGGTGGCGTTCGTGCAGGATGGAAAGCTGAAGGTATTCCGGACGGAAGTCGTGGCCCCATTGCGAGACGCAATGCGCCTCGTCCAGCGCGAAGAGGGCCAGCCTGGTGCGGTCCAGCAGGTCGAGGAAGCGCGGCGTCACCAGCCGTTCGGGGGCGACGTATACGAGGTCGATCTCGCCCCGGACCATGGCGCGCTCCACCTCGCGCGCTTCCGCCGCGTCGAGGGAGGAGTTCAGGAAGGCCGCGCGCACGCCGAGTTCGCGCAGCGCCGTCACCTGATCGCGCATCAGCGCGATCAGCGGGGAGACGACGACCGTGACGCCCTCGCGCACCAGCGCCGGCACCTGATAGCACAACGACTTTCCGCCGCCCGTGGGCATGAGCACAAGCGCGTCGCCGCCACGGATGACGTGGGCGATGATGTCCGCCTGTTGCCCGCGAAACGCGGAATAGCCGAAGACCGACCGCAGAACCTCCAGCGCCGGGTCTTGCGCGGAGGCCGGATCGGTTGCCTTGAAGGAGAAGAGCGAGTCCACGCTGGTGCTGTTCAAGAACGGGCGATTCTAGATCTGGTGGCCGGAAGTTGAATCCGAACTCAACGCCTATGATGTGGCACAGATTGCCCGATTCGGGAAGACGCAATCCGGAAAAGGTCGGGGACAAGCGTGGTTTGTCCCCCGACGGCTACAGCAGATCGCGCAGCATCGCCACCAGCGGCACGTCGGCCGGCGGCATGGGGTAGTCGCCCATGCGGTTCGGATAGACCCAGGCGAGCTTCTGCCCTTCCTGCGCCACCACCGTGCCTTCCCAGACCCGGCACACGTAAAGCGGCATCAGCAGGTGGAAGGTCTCGTAGGAGTGGGAGGCGAAGGTGAAGGGGGCGAGGCAACTGGCCGCCGTGTCGATGCCCAGTTCCTCCTTCAGTTCGCGGACCAGCGCCGCTTCCGGCGTCTCGTCGGCGTGGACCTTGCCGCCGGGGAACTCCCACAGGCCGGCGAGCGCCTTGCCGGGCGGGCGCTGGGCGAGCAGGACCCGGCCGTCGGCGTCCACCAGAGCCACCGCGACGACCAGCAGCGTCGGCAGCGTGCCGGGGGCCGGCGTGGAGTTGGGATCGAAGCAGGCCGTCATCGGGCGCTCTCCTGAGGGATGGTCCGCCAGCGATCGGCGGTCGTTTCGTAATGGTCGGGGGTGGTGGTGACAAAGCCGGTCTTTTCCAGCACCCGGCGGGAGCGGTCGTTGTCCGGCGCGATGGCGGCCCACAGGCGGGAAAGATGAAGATCCTCGAAGGCGACGCGCTGCATCGCCCGCAGCATCTCCGTGCCATAGCCGATCCCCTGGTGGGACCGGCCGAGCCAGTAGCCGACCTCCCCGTCGTCCAGATTCAGGCCGATGCCGCCGACCGGCTGCCCGTCCGCGCCGCGCACCGCCAGCAGGTCGAGCGTGGCGCGCCGGGCGCGGTTCCGGGCTGTGACGGCCACCCACCACCGCCCGTCCTCAAGGCTGTAGGGGTACGGCACGCGCGCCAGCCAGCGCGCCACCTCCCAGTCGCCGATCAGCGGGACGAAACGCTCCACATCCTCCTCGCGGAAGCAACGGAGCGTCAGCCGCGCGGTCTCGATGCGGTCGGGCAGAGGCGACCCGGTCATAGGGTCAGCTGCGATAGGACCCGTTGATGTCGATGTAGCCGTGGGTCAGGTCGCAGGTCCAGACGCGGGCCTTGCCGGTGCCGAGGCCGAGGTCGATGTGGACGTCGATCTCCTTGCCCTTCATATGGGCGGTGACCGGCGCCTCGTCGTAGCCCGGAACCTCCATGCCCTCGGCGCAGATCAGCGTGCCGCCGATGGTGATCTTGATCAGGTCGCGGTCGGCGCGCTCGCCCGCGCGGCCGATGGCGGCGACGATGCGGCCCCAGTTGGCGTCCTCGCCCGCCACGGCGGTCTTCACCAGCGGGGAGTTGGCGACGGTCAGGGCGATGCGCTTGGCCGCCGCGTCGTTGTCGGCGCCCACCAGGGTGATGGAGACGAACTTGGTCGCCCCCTCGCCGTCGCGGACGATCTGAAGGGCGAGGTCGAGCATGACCTCCTCCAGCGCCTTGCGGAACTCGGCCAGTTCCGGCGCGTCGGCGCTGGTCACAGGGGCGTTGCCGGCCTTGCCCGTGGCGAACAGCAGCAGCGTGTCGCTGGTCGAGGTGTCGCCGTCCACGGTGATGGCGTTGAAGGTGCGCTCCGTGAACTCCGACAGCAGGGCTTGCAGCGCGGGCGCGGCGATGGCCGCGTCGGTGAAGATGAAGCCCAGCATCGTCGCCATGTCCGGCGCGATCATGCCGGAGCCCTTGGCGAAGCCGCTGATCGTCACCGTCGCGCCGCCGATGGTCACCGTCCGGGTCGAGCCCTTGGGGAAGGTGTCGGTGGTCATGATGGCGCGGGCCCCGGCCTCCAGCGCCGCCGAGTCATCCTTCAGGGCGCCGGTCATGCCGGGCAGCGCCTTGGCGATGGCGTCGGGGGCGAGCGGAATGCCGATCACGCCGGTGGAGGCGACGTAGACTTCATCGGGGGCGCAGCCGGCGATGGCGGCGGCGGCCTGGACGGTCGCCTGCACGGTCGCGTCGCCGGCCTTGCCGGTGAAGGCGTTGGCGTTGCCGGCGTTGACCACCACCGCGCGGGCCGACCCCTTCGGCAGACTGTCGCGGCACCAGATCACCGGGGCCGAGCAGGTCAGCGAGCGGGTCAGCACGCCGGCGACCGTGGTGCCCGGATCGAGCACGGCCAGCATCAGGTCGTCGCGGCCCTTGTATCGGATGCCGCTGTTCGTCGTGGCGATGCGCACGCCCGCCACGGGCGGGAGCGTCGGGAAACCAGCGGGAGCCAGGGGGGAGACGGTCGTGGCCATGGTCGGTGCGATGTCCGTGCGGGGTGGTCTTGGAAATGTGAAGGGGTGATGCCCCCTCCCCAACCCTCCCCCGCTGCGCGGGAGAGGGGGCTTAGTCCCCTCCACCGCAAAGCGGGGGAGGGCTAGGGAGGGGGCGACGGTACCTTACTTCTTCGGCGCGTCGGCCTTGGGCTGCTCGGCCTTCGGCTCTTCCTTCGGCAGCGGCGAGCCGTCGATCTGGAAGGTCTCGACCTTCGCGGCGTTGCGCAAATCGTCCACCACGGTGGCGACGATGTCCTTGGACAACTGCTGCTCCAGCTGCGGCTTCACCTCGTCGAGCGTCGGCTGCGGCTGGGTGCGCTTGTCCTCGACCTTGATGACGTGCCAGCCGAACTGGGTCTGCACCGGGGTCTTGCTGATCTCGCCCTTGTTCATGGCGAAGGCGGCGTTGGCGAAGGGCTCCACCATCGTGTCCTTGGTGAAGTAGCCGAGATCGCCGCCCTGCGCGGCGGCCACCGGGTCCTTCGACTTTTCCTTGGCGATCTTGGCGAAGTCGCCGCCCTTGTTCAGCTCGGCGATGACGGCCTTGGCCTCGTCTTCCTTCTCGACCAGGATGTGGCTGGCCTTCACCTCTTCCTGCGGCGGGTTCTGCTTCAGGAATTCCTTGTAGGCCTCGTCCAGCTTCTGCGGGGTGATGCGGGCGGCCACTTCCTTCTGGATGTAGGCGCGCTGCACCGCGCGCTCCTCGGCGCGCTTGACCTCGTCCTTGACCTCGGGCGTGCCGGCGAGGTTGGCCTTATAACCGGCGTCGGCCACCAGCTTGGAGCTGATCAGCTGCTCCACCACGGCCGGGAAGATCATCTCCAGCGGCATCTGCTGCACCTGCGGCGGCAGCTGGCTGACCATGCGCTGCACGTCGGAGCGGCGGATGTCCTCACCGTTGACGCGCGCGACGACCGGGTCGGCCGGCGTCGCGGCGGGAGCCGGCGTGCTCGCGGCGGGGGCGGGGCTCTGGGCCTGGACGGACAGAGGGGCCGCCAGGGCCAGGCCGCAGGCGGCCACGGACAGGAGGGCGGTGCGGAACACGCGATTCACCATGGAGTCTTTCCTTCCGGCGGATGGTTCTGTCTCTGGGTGTTCTTTATCGGTCGTGTCGGCCGCATGGAGGCCATCCGCCGCCCCGCGCCCGAATCGCCGGGATTAAGCATGGGTTCGGCGCGTGGGGCAAGCGGTCGTCACGCTGTCTTTCAACCTATTAATGGGCAGCCGATGGGCGATACGGCGGCGGAACGGTGTAAGAACCGTGGCGCGGGCCGCATCCGCCACCGCGCCGGGGAACGAAGGGGACAATGGGAAGGGCCGTTCAAAGGGGCTGGTCTCGTTGACAGAAACTTGCGGTGGGCCTATGTGAGACCGGTCAAAAAGTCCGCCCATGTTCCGCTCCACCCCCGAGGTTTTCATGTTCGGTGCTCTCGCCCGCAAGATTTTCGGCACCGCCAATTCGCGCGTCGTCAAGGCGCTGCACAAGACCGTCCAGCAGATCAACGCGCTGGAGCCCGAGGTCCAGAAGCTTTCCGACGACGAACTGCGCGCCCGCACCGACTGGCTGCGCGGCCGATTGAAGCAGGGCGAGACGCTGGACGACATCCTGCCCGACGCCTTCGCCACCGTGCGCGAGGCCGGCAAGCGCGTGCTGGGCCAGCGGCACTTCGACGTGCAGCTGATGGGCGGCGTCGTGCTGCACCAGGGCAAGATCGCCGAGATGCGCACCGGCGAAGGCAAGACGCTGGTCGCCACGCTGGCCGTCTATCTGAACGCGCTGGAGGGCAAGGGCGTCCACGTCGTGACCGTGAACGACTACCTCGCCAAGCGCGACAGCGATTGGATGAGCCGCATCTACGGCTTCCTCGGCCTGACCACCGGCTGCATCGTGCACGGCCTGGACGACGACGAGCGCCGCGCCGCCTACGCCGCCGACATCACCTACGGCACGAACAACGAGTTCGGCTTCGACTACCTGCGCGACAACATGAAGTTCCGGCTGGAGGACATGGTCCAGCGGGCCTTCAACTTCGCCATCGTGGACGAGGTGGACTCGATCCTGATCGACGAGGCGCGCACGCCGCTGATCATCTCCGGCCCGTCGACCGACTCGTCGGAGATGTACGTCCAGGTGGACCGCCTGATCCCGCAGCTGACGCCCGACGACTACGAGCTGGACGAGAAGAACCGCACCGTCAGCCTGTCCGAGGCCGGTCAGGAGCACATGGAGCAGCTGCTGGCCGAGGCCGGCTTGCTGAAGAGCGGCGGCCTGTACGACATCCAGAACGTGGCGCTGGTCCACCACGCCCAGCAGGCGCTGCGCGCCCACACGCTGTTCCAGCGCGACAAGGACTACATCGTCAAGGACGACAAGGTCGTCATCATCGACGAATTCACCGGCCGCATGATGGAGGGCCGCCGCTATTCCGAGGGTCTGCACCAGGCGCTGGAGGCGAAGGAGCGGGTGACCATCCAGCGCGAGAACCAGACGCTGGCTTCCATCACCTTCCAGAACTACTTCCGCATCTACCCGAAGCTGGCCGGCATGACCGGCACGGCGATGACCGAGGCGGCGGAGTTCGCGGAGATCTACGGCCTGGAAGTGGTCGAGATGCCGACCAACGTTCCGGTGCAGCGCAAGGACGCCGACGACGAGGTCTACCGGAAGGCGTCGGAGAAGTACGACGCCATCGTCGACCTGATCGGGGACGCCCGCGAGCGCGGCCAGCCGGTTCTGGTCGGCACGACCTCCATCGAGAAGTCGGAGCTGATCTCCGACCTGCTGAAGAAGCGCGGCATCCCGCACAACGTGCTGAACGCCCGCCACCACGAGCAGGAAGCCTACATCGTCGCCCAGGCCGGCCGGGCCGGCGCCGTGACGGTCGCCACCAACATGGCCGGCCGCGGCACCGACATCCAGCTGGGCGGCAACGTGGACATGCGCGTCAAGACCGAGCTGGCCGATATGCCGGACGGTCCGGAGCGCGAGGCCCGCATCAAGCAGATCGAGGCCGAGGTCGCCGAGGCGCGCGAGAAGGTCAAGCAGGCCGGCGGCCTCTACGTCATCGGCACGGAGCGGCACGAGAGCCGCCGCATCGACAACCAGCTGCGCGGCCGTTCGGGCCGCCAGGGCGATCCGGGCGCGTCGAAGTTCTTCCTGTCGCTGGAAGACGACCTGATGCGCATCTTCGGTTCGGCGCGCATGGACAGCATGCTCCAGCGCCTCGGCCTGAAGGAGGGGGAGGCGATCATCCACCCCTGGATCAACAAGGCGCTGGAAAAGGCGCAGCAGAAGGTCGAGGCCCACCACTTCGAGATCCGCAAGAACCTGCTCAAGTTCGACAACGTCATGAACGACCAGCGTAAGGTCGTTTACGAGCAGCGCCGCGAGATCATGGACACCGAGGACATCTCCGAGACTGTCCGGGAGATGCGCCATCAGGTGATCGCCAACATGGTCGCCACGGCGATCCCGGCGAACTCCTATTCCGAGGCGTGGGACATCGACGGCCTGCACCAGTCGGCCAGCCGCCTGCTGGGCATGGATCTGCCGGTGCACGAGTGGGCCAAGGAAGAGGGCATCGCCGAGCCGGAGATCGAGGAGCGCGTGCGCGAGGCCGCCGACCGCAAATACGCGGAAAAGGTGGCGAACTACGGCCCCGAGACCATGCGGCACGTGGAGAAGAGCCTGCTTCTCCAGATCCTGGACCAGGAGTGGAAGGAGCACCTGCTCCAGCTCGACCACCTGCGCCAGGGTGTGAGCCTGCGTGCCTACGCGCAGAAGGATCCGCTGAACGAGTACAAGCGCGAGGCCTTCGAGCTGTTCGAGACGATGCTGACGACGCTGCGCGAGGAGGTCACCTCCGTCCTGATGCACGTCGAGATCCGCATCGCCCCGCAGCCGGAGGAGATGTTCGCCCGCGCCCCGCAGGAGATGCACGAGGGCCGCGACGACCCGGCGCTCGCCATGGCGGAGGCCGGCGCCGGTTACCCGCCGGACGGCGCGCCGCTGCCCGAGGGTATGGTCCGCAGAGCCACGGCCGGTGCCGCCGTCGCGGGCGGCGTCGATGCCTGGGCCAACACCCCGCGCAACGCCCCGTGCCCCTGCGGTTCGGGCCAGAAGTTCAAGCACTGCCACGGCAAGGTGGCGTAAGCGCCTTTCCCCCTCCCTCCCACGCTGGCGCATGGGTCCCTCCCTCCCCCGCTTCGCGGGAGAGGGTAGGTCAGCCCCCTCTCCCGCAAAGCGGGGGAGGGTTGGGGAGGGGGCTCTTTGCAGGGACTTTCGGGATCCCAGGCCGCCGCCCCGGCAGGAGGTGCTGCTGGAGGAAATCCGCTACGCCCTGCGCGAGCGGCGCCCCCCGAATCCAGCCGAGAATCCGGCCGAGTGAAAGATTCTTCTTGGATTGCGCGGCGCGACCCCTTATGTAGGGCGCCTTGATCGCTGGAGGCTCGCGCGTCTCTTGAGCGAGACGCGCTTTGATTTTGCGGGGCGGCACCTCCAAGGACCGGTCGCCCCTTGCTTCGGATAGACGCCTCTCCCTCTACCGACCTCCTCCCGGCGAAAACGCCGGCGTTCCACCGCTCACCATCCGGGTGCAGCGGCCGTGCGCCGTGTCATGGTCCTGAGGAAAGGTTTACTCCTTGTCGTCCACCGAAATGCTTGAGACCACCGTTACCGTTACCGTTACCGATACCGTTGCCGTCGAGACCGCCTCGACCGATACCGCCGTTACCGAAACGGCCGCGACCGAAGCCACGGGCGGCGTGACCTTCGCCGACCTCGGTCTGCACCCGCTCGTCCTGAAGGCGCTGGAAGCCTTTGAATACAACACCCCGACCCCGGTCCAGGCGGAGGCCATTCCGGTCTCGCTGACCGGCCGCGACATCCTCGCCACCGCCGAGACCGGCACCGGCAAGACCGCCGCCTTCATGCTGCCGTCGCTGACCCGCATCGCCGAGCTGCCGCGCCTGGGCGTCGCCGCCCCGCGCATCCTGGTGCTGGCCCCGACGCGCGAGCTGGCCAAGCAGGTCACCGACGCCGCCCGCAAGTACGCGAAGTTCATGAAGATGAACATCGTGGACGTGGTCGGCGGTATGCCCTACCGCGACCAGATGCGCCTGCTGACGCGCGCCGTGGACGTGATGGTCGCCACCCCCGGCCGTCTGCTCGACCACGTGTCGCGCAACCGCATCGACCTGTCCACCGTCGAGGTGCTGATCCTCGACGAGGCCGACCGTATGCTGGACATGGGCTTCCTCGACGACGTCGAGCTGATCGCCAAGTGCTGCCCGGCCACGCGCCAGACGCTGCTGTTCACCGCCACGCTGGACCGCCGCATGGCGCAGCTGGCCGGCAAGCTGCTGCGCAATCCGGAGCGCGTCGCGGTGGAGAGCACCGTCGCCTCGGTGAACGTCGAGCAGCGCC
>JAEZID010000070.1 GCA_023416195.1 Pseudomonadota bacterium
GTGGGTTTGCACGACTTGCTGGGCGATCTGCTGACTCCACCGGGTCCGGTTGGGCGGCTGACCCCGGACCCTGAGGCGGAGATCGACATCGCCCGCGCCGTCGAGGTCGCCCGCGCGCTGGGCGCGCTGGATGTGGGGCAGGGCGCGGTGGTGCAGCAGGGGATCGTGCTCGCCGTGGAAGCCATCGAGGGCACCGACGCCATGCTGGCGCGTTGTGCCGGCCTTGCCCGGCCGGGGTTGGGCGGCGTGCTCGTCAAGGTGAAGAAGCCGCAGCAGGATCGTCGGTTGGATCTGCCGACCATGGGCGTGACCACGGTGGAGAATGCCGCCAAGGCGGGCCTGCGCGGCATCGCGGTGGAGGCCGGCGGCAGCCTGCTGGTGGACCGCGCTGCGGTGGCGGAAGCGGCCGACCGGCTCGGCCTGTTCGTGGTCGGCATTGCCGTGTCATCCAAGAACGGGCCGCCGGAGGGTGGGGCGTGAGCGATCCTCTGTTGTTCCTGATCGCCGGGGAGCCGTCCGGCGACGCGCTGGGCGCGCGTCTGATGGCCGCCTGCAAGCGTCTGACGGGCGGGCGCGTGCGCTTCGCCGGCATCGGCGGTGAGAAGATGATCGCGGAGGGGCTGGAAAGCCTTTTCCCCATGGGCGAACTGACGCTGTTCGGCGTGTTCGAACTGCTACCGCACCTGCCCAATCTGCTGCGCCGCATGGACCAGACGGTGGCCGAGATCGCCCGGCTGCGCCCCGACGCGGTGATCGGCATCGACTCGCCGGGCTTCACCGTGCGCATCGCCAAGCGCGTGAAGGCGGAAGCACCCGGCATTCCGCTGATCCACTACGTCGCGCCGAGCGTGTGGGCCTGGAAGCCGAAGCGCGCGGCCAAATACGCGGCCATCTACGACCATCTTCTGGCGATCCTGCCCTTCGAGCCGCCCTATTTCGAGCGCGAGGGGCTGGCCTGCACCTTCGTCGGTCATTCGGTGGTCGAGAGCGGGGCAGGCAACGGCGACGGCGCCCGGTTCCGCGCGCAGCACGGGCTGGCCGACGACGCGCGCATTGTCGCGGCGCTGCCCGGCAGCCGCAAGGGCGAGGTCAGCCGCCTGCTGCCTGACTTCCGCGCCACGCTGGAAGCGCTGCTGCCGACCCACCCGAACCTCGTCGCCGTGGTGCCGACCGTCACCACCGTGCGCGACCGCGTCGCGGCGGAGGTGGCAAACTGGCCGCTGCGCACCATCCTTGTGGAGGGCGAGGCGGCCAAGCACGACGCCTTCGCGGCGGCGGAGGCGGCCCTGGCCGCGTCCGGCACGGTGGCCTTGGAACTGGCGCTCGCCCGCCTGCCGGCGGTGATCGTCTATCGGCTGAACCCGGTGACCGTGGCGCTGTACCGGCGCTTCATCCGGGTCAAATATGTCAATCTGGTCAACCTGATGCTCGACCGCATGCTGGTGCCGGAGTTGCTGCAGGAGGAGTGTCGGCCCGATAGACTGGCCGCCGAGTTGGGACGCCTGCTCGACGATCCCGCCGCCCGGCAGGCCCAGGTGGACGGCGTCGCGGAGGTCGCGCGCTGGCTCGGGCAGGGCGACACGCCGCCCAGCGAACGCGCCGCCCGTGTGGTTCTCGACGTGATTTCCAAACACCCGCAAAGGGGAGATGAGAGACAATGAGCGAATACCGCCTGCTTCACACGATGCTCCGGGTGTTCGACCTGGAGAAGTCCATCGACTTCTACACCCGGCTGCTCGGCATGAAGCTGCTGCGCCACAACGACTATGAAGGCGGGCGCTTCACGCTGGCCTTCGTCGGCTACGGCGACGAGTCGGACACGGCCGTTCTGGAACTGACCCACAACTGGGACCAGGCGGAGCCCTACACCATCGGCTCCGGCTACGGGCACATCGCCATCGGCGTGCCGGATATCTATGCGACCTGCGAGCAGCTGGCCAAGGAAGGTGTGAAGATCCCGCGCCCGCCCGGCCCGATGAAGCACGGCAGCACCGTGATCGCCTTCATCGAGGATCCGGACGGCTACAAGGTGGAGCTGATCGAAAAGAAGTAAGGCGCGCCGCATCTACAGGTTCTTGTAGAACAGCACCGTGGCGTGAAAGCTGCCGTCGGCCTCCACCGTGTATCCGGGAATGAGGCCGGCGCGCCGCCACCCGGTGCGTTCATAGAACGGCTCGCCGAAGTTGCCCTCCAGTGTGTCCAGCACCAGGAGCGTCCGGCCGAGTCCGCGTGCCCGCTGCTCTGCTTCCGCCATCAGTTGGCGTGCGATTCCCCGACACCGGTGGGCGGTGTGGACCAGCAGCTTCTGCACCTCGGCCCGGTGGACGCCGTTCGGCTTGGTGCACAGGGCCAGTTGCACGATTCCCAAAACGGTGCCGTTGCCGTCCTGAGCGACCAGCAGATGCTGCGACCCGCCGGCCAGCCGCTCCACGACCGCATCCCAAAAGCTTCGGTTCAGCTCGGGAGACAGCGGGTGGTGGTAGCCGACCGAGGCGCCGCTGGCGACCGCGTCCTCCAGCAGG
>JAEZID010000170.1 GCA_023416195.1 Pseudomonadota bacterium
CTTGGGCAGTCTGCCTGCGACGAATTCACGTCTTCGGTTGATCCGTCTTGACGACGGTTCGTATGACGCAGAAATTGTGGCAAAAAATTTACCTGAATTTCGGATCGGACATTACCGATCCAAAGCCGCGCGCCACGGCTCCACAGCATGACACGGCGGCGCGGGCATAAGAATGTGACCGGAGGAACGCGGATGTTCGAGCGTATCAGCATCAAGGGGAAGATTTCCGTCATCCTGGGCGCGGCGGCCGTCGGGCTCGGGCTGATCGCGGTGGTGAGCCTCTTCACCCTGCGCTCCGAGATGATGAAGGACCGCCAGGACAAGACCCGCAGCGTGGTGGAGGTGGCGCACAGCCTCGTCGCCCACTACGAGGGGCTGGAACGGTCCGGAACGCTGACCCGCGACGCCGCCCAGACGGCGGCCAAGGACGCGCTGCGCCGTCTGCGTTATGCCGGCGAGGAATATTTCTTCGTCACCGACCTCAGCCCGCGCATGATCATGCACCCGATCAAGCCGGAGATGGACGGGCAGGACCTCGCCGGCAACACCGATCCCAACGGCAAGCGGCTGTTCGTCGAATTCGCCCGCGTGGTGAAGACCGAGGAGGCCGGTTTCGTCGATTACCTGTGGCCCAAGCCCGGCTCCTCCACCCCCGTGCCGAAGCTGTCCTACGTGCGCGGGTTCACGCCGTGGGGCTGGCTGATCGGGTCCGGCATCTATGTGGACGACGTGGACGCGGCCTTCCGCGACGCAGCCGTCAAGCTGGGCGGGCTCGGCCTGCTGATCGGCCTCGCGGCGACGGTGGTCGCCCTTCTGATCAGCCGCGCCATCGTCGGCCCGCTGGGCACCATGACCGGCGTGATGCAGACGCTGGCCAACGGCGACACCTCGGTCACCGTGCCCGGCACCGGGCGCGGCGACGAGATCGGCGTCATGGCCCGCACGGTCGAGGTCTTCCGCAACCATCAGGTCGATCTGCAACGCCATTGGGCGCGCCAGCAGGTGGAGCACCGCGTCGCCGACCAGCGCGCCCGCGCGCTGGAGCGGCTGACCGAGCGGTTCGACGCCACCGTGACCGCCATGGTCCGCACCGTCGGCGGCGCGGTCGAGGCGCTGGAGACCACCGCGCGCTCCCTGTCCGCCACCGCCGACCGCAACATGCGCGAGGCCGCCTCCGTGGCCGGCGCGTCGCAGCAGGCGTCGGTCAACGTCCAGACCGTCGCCTCGGCCGCCGAGGAGCTGAGCAGCGCCATCGCCGAGATCGGCGAGCAGGTCGCCACCTCGTCGCGCATCTCGCACCAGGCCGTGGACGCCTCGCGCCGGGCCAGCGACCGCATCGACGGGCTGGGCAGCGCCGCACAGAAGATCAACGAGGTCGCCGACCTGATCACCGGCATCGCCAGCCAGACCAACCTGCTGGCGCTGAACGCCACCATCGAAGCGGCGCGGGCCGGTGACATGGGCAAGGGCTTCGCCGTCGTGGCGGGCGAGGTGAAGACGCTGGCCGGGCAGACGGCCAAGGCCACCGAGGAGATCGCCCAGCAGATCGCCGAGGTGCAGCACGCCTCCCACGCGGCGGTGACCGCCATCCGCGAGATCGCCGGCATCATCGCGCAGAGCGACGAGATCGGCACCTCCATCGCCGCCGCCGTGCAGCAGCAGGGGGCCGCGACCGGCGAGATCGCCCGCAGCGCCGGGGAGGCGGCGCTCGGCACCCAGCAGGTCTCGACCAGCATCGACGAGGTCTCCGCCTCCGCCCTGGAGACGGAGCAGGCGGCCAACGGCCTGCTCGACGCGGCCGAGAGCCTCGCCCAGCAGGCCGATTCCCTGCGCGGGCTGGTGGACGCCTTCCTCGTCAACGTGGAGGCGATCAACACCGCCGAACTGGACAAGCTGTTCGTTCCGGCCGGCGAGACCGTGTTCATGCCCTGGAGCGACGATCTCGCTGTCGGGAACGAGGACATCGACAACGACCACATGATCCTGATCGCGCTGGTCAACAAGGCGGCAGCGCGCATCCACAACGGCGAGGTGCCGCACGCCATCGGCGCGGCCATCGACCAGCTCGTCGCCTACACCGTCCTGCATTTCGAGCAGGAGGAGCGCGTGATGCAGGAGGCGGGCTACCCCGACTTCCCGCAGCACAAGGCCCAGCACGACGGGCTGCGCAAGCGCGTCGGCGAACTGAAGCGGCGCTTCGAGGCCGGGGAAGCGTCGGTCGGCGACGACCTGCTGAAGCTGGTCCGCGAATGGCTGTTCGAGCACATCCAGCGCTTCGACAAGCGCATCGGCCATCACCTGACGGACCAGACGAAGCGCGCGGCGTAAGGACGAATCACGCCTCTTGACCTTTGCCGTGGCCGGCCCCATTCCAGACCATCATGAAGGCCCGAATCCTCCGCATCGCCGCCGCCTCCGTCGTGGGGCTCCTCATCGCCGCCGGCATCGCCTGGTGGCAGGTGGACCACGCCCAGCACAACCTGCAAAGCAGCGTGCCGATCGGCGGTCCTTTCACGCTGACCGACCAGACCGGGAAAACGGTCACCGACGCCGATTACAAGGGCAAGTACCTGCTGATCTATTTCGGCTACACCTACTGCCCGGACGTCTGCCCGACCGAACTCGGCACCATGGCCCGCGCGATCGACCTGCTCGGCGTGCAGGGGGAAAAGGTGCAGCCGCTGTTCATCTCCGTCGATCCGGAGCGCGACACGGTGGCGCATCTGAAGGACTATGTCGCACTCTTCCACCCCCGCCTCGTCGGCCTGACCGGCACGCCGGAGCAGGTGAAGGCCGCCGCCAAGGCCTATCGCGTCTACTACGGCAAGGCGCCGGCCAAGGACGGAAAGCCCGACGAATACTTGATGGATCACTCCAGTTTTCTTTACCTGATGGGTCCGGACGGGCGCTTCCTCGGGGTCTATCCGGGTGGCACGACAGCCGACCGCGTGGCCCAGGATCTGGGCGAGAGGATCGCCGGCTGAGGGCCAGCGGAGGCGCAGCCGCGCCCCGCATCGCGGTATTACCAGCCCTTCACTGGCGTTTTGCTGGGTTTTCAAGCACTTGCCACACGGGTTTTGCGACTTGACAGGGTTGAGCCCTGTCCGTATGGTCTCGCCGCTTTCGCGTGGCTGCAAGCCAACGGGGGATCACGAAGCGATATGAGCGACGAGAAGCCCCCCCGTTCGTTGGAGGAGCTTGAGGCCCGACTGAAGAAGGCGCGTGAGGGGCAGGAAACCCGTGCGGGCGGACCCGGTAAATACCACCGGATTCCCCAGGGACCGCTCGCCGTCGCCTTCCGCATCGGGACCGAGCTCGTAGCGGCCATGATCGTCGGCGTCGGCGGCGGACTTCTGTTCGACCGCTGGCTCGGAACCGCGCCCTGGGGCCTGATCGTGATGTTCTTCCTGGGCGCTGCGGCCGGAATTCTGAATGTCTACCGGGCCATCACCGGGCTCGGCATCGCCCCCGGCTACCGCCGGACCCGTGAGGAAGACAACGAGCGCCCAAACGGCGACGCACACTGAGCGAGGACGACCTTGGATCCGCTGCACCAGTTCCAGATCAACCCGATCCTCCAGATCGTGATCGCCGGGTATGACGTGTCGTTCACGAACTCGGCGCTGTTCATGGCCGTGTCGGTCGCGCTGATCTACGCGCTGCTCGTCTTCGGCATGCAGGGCCGCGCCCTTGTTCCGGGCCGCCTGCAATCCCTGGCCGAGATGTTCTACGAGTTCGTCGCGAACATGGTTCGGGACAACGCGGGCCACGACGCCCGCCCGTACTTCCCGTTCGTGTTCGCGATCTTCATGTTCGTGCTGATCGGCAACATGATCGGCATGGTCCCCTACACCTTCACCTTCACCAGCCACATCATCGTGACCTTCACGCTGGCGGCGACGGTGTTCGTGTTCGTGACCGTGCTGGCGCTGATGAAGCACGGCCTGCACTTCTTCAGCTTCTTCATGCCGCACGGCGCGCCGATCGCGCTCGCCCCGATCCTGATCCCGATCGAGGTGATCTCGTACCTGATGCGCCCGGTCAGCCTGTCCATCCGACTGTTCGCCAACATGATGGCCGGTCACACGATGCTGAAGGTGTTCGCGGGCTTCACGGTTCTGATGATCAGCGGTCTGGGCGCCATCGGCTTCGTCGCCGGCCTGGTTCCGCTGCTGATCAACATCGCGCTGACCGGTTTCGAGTTCCTGGTCGCGTTCCTGCAAGCCTACGTCTTCTCGATCCTGACCTGCCTCTACATCCGCGACGCGCTGGAACTGCACTAAGCTCCGGCTCCGACACGGACACCACACAGTTCATCCTTTTCAACCAGTTCACCCTTACCTAGAGGAATGAGTACCATGGAAGCTGAAGCCGCCAAGTTCGTCGGAGCCGGTCTGGCCGTCATCGCCCTCGCCGGCGTCGGCCTGGGTATCGGCAACATCTTCTCGACCCTC
>JAEZID010000232.1 GCA_023416195.1 Pseudomonadota bacterium
GCGGCGATGGCCGTCACGGCGCCGTCGGCGTCGCGCACCGGCGTCAGCATCGCCTCGGCGCCGGGCAGCAGGCCGGGAATGGTGACGGGGGTGCCGGTGGCGGCGACGCGGCGAAGCTGGGCTTCCAGCGACGGCACCACGGCGGCGGGAATGCCGAGGTCGGCCAGCGTCCTGCCCTCGACCGCGTCGGGAAGGCAACCGTGGGCGGCGGCGAAGGCCCTGTTGACAACCAGAAGCCGCCCGTCCGGCGCAAGCAAAGCGTGGGGCGCGACGTTGGCCGAAACCAGGGCGTCGAGCCAGACGGCCCGCTCCGTCATATGACTTTCGGGCAGTGTGTTTAAGGTATACTCGGCCACGACTTCACCGGTCTGCTCGGGTTACCTCTAATTTATGTTGTGACTGTCCTATTCGAGTCAAATGTCACATGCAGATTTCGCTTGGGACAAATTTCGTTCGAATGTCACGGAACGCCCGACGTCTGGCTCCGGACACCGGGGCGGTCTATAACAAGGCATGTTCTTTCGCCGCAAAACCCAAAGCCCGTCCGAGAAGGCCCGGCCCAAAGCCCCGCGCGCCCTGGCGGTGGCCGGCCTGCCCATGCCGCTGGAACTGCGGGAAAGCGCGCGCGCGCGCCGGATGACGTTGCGCGTCGATGCGGGGCGCGGGCTGATCCAGGTGGTGATCCCCGTCGGCGTGCCGGAGGCGGAGGCGTTGCGCTTCGTCGGCCGGCACGACGGCTGGCTGCGCGCGCGGCTGGCGGCGCTGCCGCCGCAACTGCCCTTCACCGACGGGGCGGTGGTGCCCTTTCTGGGGGTCGACCATGTGATCCGCCACGCGCCGGAGCGGCGCGGCGGGACCAGGCGGGAGAACGGCGTCATCCTGGTCGGCGGCCAGCCGGAGCATGTCGCCCGCCGCGTGCGCGATTTCCTGATGGCCGAGGCGAAGCGGGAGCTGGCGGAGCGCGCCCGCGCCAAGGCCGCGCTGATCGGCGCGCGCGTCGCCGCCGTGACCGTGCGCGACACGCGCAGCCGCTGGGGAAGCTGCTCAGCCACCGGACGCCTGTCCTTTTCCTGGCGGCTGATCCTGACGCCGGAGCCGGTTCTGGACTATGTCGTCGGGCATGAGGTGGCGCATCTGCGGGAGATGAACCACTCCCCGCGCTTCTGGGCGCTGTGCGCGCAACTGACCGCCGACGTGACGGCGCCGCGCGCCTGGCTGAAGACGAACGGGGCCCGTCTGCTGCGTTATGGATAACATGAGGGATATACGGCGGCGGGCGGCGGACGGATCTCGCGCCCGGCGGCGGTGAGGCGGCGGTGATCGTTTCCCCTGCAACAAAGGCGGTGTTCGTCGGGGCGGCGCGGTGCTATGCATCCACGCCCCACCGCCTTCCCTTGTACCCACCGCGATCATGCCCCGTTCCGAATCCCTGATCATTCGTGTGCTGCTGACCGCGCTCGTCGCGTTCGGGCCGCTGTCCACCGACCTGTACCTGCCCTCGCTGCCGACGCTGGTGACGGTGTTCGGGACGGACATCGCCACCGTGCAGCTGACGCTGTCGGTCTTCCTGGTCGGCTTCGCGGTGTCGCAGCTGGTCTACGGACCGGTGTCCGACCGGTTCGGACGTCGGCCGGCGCTGCTGGGCGGCATCCTCATCTATCTGGTGGCGAGCGTTGCCTGCGCCCTGACCGATGACATCGGCGGGCTGATCGTCGCCCGCTTCTTCCAGGCGCTGGGCGCCTGCTGTGGTCCGGTGGTGGCGCGGGCGGTGGTGCGCGACGTGTTCGGGCGCGACCGGGCGGCCACGGTGCTCGCCTACATGGCGATGGCGATGACGCTCGCCCCGGCGGTCGGGCCGGTGCTGGGCGGCGTCATCACGGAACTGTTCGGCTGGCGCGGCAACTTCGTGCTGCTGGCCGGTTTCGCCGTGGTGATCCTGGCCGCCACCTGGGCCTTGATGGGCGAGACCAACACGCACCGGGACGAGGAGGCGCTCCGTCCCGGCCGGCTGGCCGCCAACTATCTGATGCTGCTGCGCGACCGGACCTTCATCGGGCACATGCTGGTGGTGGCCTTCGCCTACAGCGGCATCTTCTCCTTCATTTCCGGCTCCGCCTTCGTGCTGATCGGCCGGATGCAGCTGACGCCCGCGCAGTATGGGGCGAGCTTCGGCGTGGTGGTGCTGGGCTATGCGGTGGGGTCCTTCCTGGCCGGGCGCCTGAGCCACCGGCTGGGCGGGCCGAGAATGATCCGCCTGGGCACCACCGTGTCGCTGGCCGGCGGGCTGCTGGGCGTCGGCTTGGCGATCGCCGACCCGCCGCATCTGGCGGCGGTGGTGGCCCCGGTCTTCGTCTTCATGGTCGGGGCCGGGCTGACGCTGCCCAACGCCATGGCCGGCGCGGTCGGGCCGTACCCGATGATGGCGGGCCTCGCCTCCTCTCTGGTCGGCTTCGCGCAGATGTCCGTGGCGGCGGTGATCGGCATCCTGGTCGGGCACCTGAGCAGCGGCACGCCGCTGCCGATGATGGCGGCCATCGGGCTGGTGGCGTTGGGCGCCGCCGTGGCGCACCGGACGCTGGTCAGTCCTCGTCCTTAGCGGCGGCATCGGGCGGCAGCCAGCGCATGATGAAGGTGAAGACGATGGTGACGATCAGGCACAGCGCCAGCGCCATCCCGGCCAGCGCGTAGAATCCCGCCCCGCAGGCGATGCCCAGCGCGCCCGCCATCCAGATGACCGCCGCCGTGGTCGCGCCGCGCACGTCGGCCCCGGCGCGGATCATGACGCCCGCGCTGATGAAGCCGATGGCCTGGGCCACGCCCTGGATGACGCGGGTCGGGTCCATGTCGCCGGCCTGCTCGCCGCCGGCAAGCTCCCAATAGAGTTCCAGCGCGACCAGCGTCGTCACCGCCGAGCTGATGGCGACCAGCGTGTGCGTGCGCAGGCCGGCGGCCTTGCCGCGCATCTCCCGGTCCAGGCCCAGAACGGCGCCGCAGACGGCCGCCACCGTCAGGCGGAGAGCCATCTCACCAACCGGGATCGCGCTGGCCAAGTCCATGATATTCCTCCGGTTTTTAGGCTTCCACCACGGGTTACGACTTTTTTGCGGCGGAGCGCATTTTTCGCTTTAAACGCCGGGCCTTTGGATCTATGTAACGCGAACTCGCAAGCGCACGTGCCGCTGGCCCGCCCTCGTCTATTCGAGATGTGGTTATGCAACGACGTAACGCGTGATCCCCGACCGTCCCTTAAGCAAGGCGGCGTCTTGGAGGTTACGATGGTTCATGTTGTTGTGGGTGGGCGCCGGCTCACCCGTCTTCGAAATTT
>JAEZID010000273.1 GCA_023416195.1 Pseudomonadota bacterium
TGCCGTCCAGCATCTTCACCAGCGCCCGCGCGTCGGCCGGGCTGTCGTTGATGCCCTTCAGCATGACGTATTCGAAGGTGATGCGCCGCGCGTTGTTCAGGCCGGGGTAGTTGCGGCAGGCGTCCATCAGGTCCTTCAACGGGTATTTCCGGTTGATGGGCGTGATGACGTCGCGCAGCTCGTCCGTGACCGCGTGCAGGCTGACGGCGAGGTTGACGTTCAGCTCCTCGCCGCAGCGCTTCATCGCCGGCACGACGCCCGAGGTGGACAGGGTGATGCGGCGCTTGGAAATCGAGATGCCGTCGCCGTCCATGACGATCTTCAGCGCCTTGGCGACGTTCTCGTAGTTAAACAGCGGCTCGCCCATGCCCATCATGACGATGTTGGACAGCATGCGCCCGTCCGGCGGGGCCGGCCATTCGCCGAGGGCGTCGCGGGCCAGCATGACCTGCGCCAGGATCTCCGAGGCATCGAGGTTGCGCACCAGACGCTGCGTGCCGGTGTGGCAGAAGCGGCAGGTCAGCGTGCAGCCGACCTGGGAGGAGACGCAGAGCGTGCCGCGATCCTCCTCGGGGATGTGAACGCTCTCCACCTCCTGCCCGTCGGGCATGCGCAGCAGCCACTTGCGGGTGCCGTCCACCGACGTCAGGTCGCGCACCACGGTCGGCCGCGCGACGGCGTAGGACTCCGCCAGCTTCTCGCGCACCGGCTTGGCAAGCGTGGTCATCACCGCGAAGTCGGTCGCTCCGCGATGGTAGATCCAGTGCCACAGCTGGCGGGCCCGGAACTTTTCCAGGCCGATGGACAGCATTTCGGCTTCCAGCTCGTCGCGGGACAGGCCGACAAGGTTCTTGCGCCCGTCGGCATCGACAGCCGGCAGGGCAAAGGCAGCAGCATGATTGGAGGCGCTCATGGCCCACTAAATAGGGCCATGAGCGTCCGGAGTCAAAAGACCAAGTGAAACGCTTGAACGCTTTCAGCGCTTCACGTCGCACGCCTTGTTGATGGCGGCGTAGGCGTCGGCGACGCCGTCGGTGCTGTAGATGTCGGTGGTCTTGGTGCCGCGCGTCGAGGTGCCCTTGACGACCATCGGCTTGCCCTTGGCGTCGCGGAGCGCGGCGGTGATGGCCTTGTCGGTCTCCGCGTCGCGGGCCCAGGCGGTCTCGCCGTCGGTGAACAGCTTGAAGGACTTGCCGGCGATGTCGACCGTCGTGTCGGCGTCCTTCTTGAAGGGATAGCCGATGATGAAGCTGACCACGTCCAGCGTCTTCTCCGCCGGGCGGTGCGTCACCAGCACGTAGATGTCGCCCCGCTTGGCCGCGGCGGGCTCCTTCTTCTTGGGCTGGCTGGAGACGTAGCAGACCTTGTGGCCGCTCTCCTCGAACGCGAAGGCGTTCCAGTCCTTGAAGGTGCCGAGCAAGCGCGGATCGGCCGCGCTCGCGGCGGTGGCCGAAACGACCAGAATGGAACCGGCCAGGATCAAAGCCGACCCTGCGGCGCGACGGATGGTGCGAAAAGGCAACATCGTTGTGCGACTGCTCAATGTTTTTTCGAATGGCGCGGACACTACCCCAAATCGGAGAGCGATTCCAGGGCCGGCGGGCGGACGGTCGGAGAAGGTCACGGGCGCCGGTGTTGCGAACGCCCTGAAGATCCAGGCGGCCCGATGATCCAAACGGTCAAGCCTCGCGTAGAACGCGGCATCATGACCCAGCGCAGCCTCCATCACCGGGAAACACGCTTTGCAGAGGACGGGCGCGCGCACCATGTTGAGTTGGGTGGGCTTCGGATGTCTGGGCTTGTGTCGGGCGGGCGCTTCGCCTTCAATGCGCCCATGCAGAATGTCGGTTCCCCGGCGGCCGGTTCGGCCCAGACGCCTGAGGCTTTGCTGCTCGCGGTCGGGCAAAAGCGGGACCGCGCCGCCTTCGCGGCACTGTTCGGCCATTTCGCCCCGCGGCTGAAGACCTACCTGCGGCGCCAGGGCTGCGACGCGGGCGGGGCGGAGGAACTTGTGCAGGAGGTGATGCTGCTGGTCTGGCGCCGCGCGGAGACCTACGACCCCACCCAGGCGTCGGCGAGCACCTGGGTGTTCACCATCGCCCGGAACAAGCGGATCGACGTGCTGCGCCGCGAACGGCGGCCGGAGATCGACCCGGACGACCCGGCGCTGGTCCCCGATCCGGTGGAGACCGCCGACCGCCGGGTGGAGACGCGCGAAACCAACGGCCGCCTGCGCGCGGCCCTGAAGGAATTGCCTCCGGAACAGGCCGAGCTTTTGCGCATGGCCTATTTCGAGGACAAGCCGCACAGCGTGATTTCCGCCGAACAGGGAATCCCGCTCGGCACCGTGAAATCGCGCCTGCGGCTGGCGATGGAGCGCCTGCGCAAGGCTCTGAGAGACGCAGTATGACCGGGGACACCGCATGACCGTGCCGAGCCACCATCCCGGCGACACGCTGCTGATCGACTACGCCGGCGGGGCCCTGGGCGAGGCGGTGTCGCTCGTCGTCGCGACCCATCTGGCGCTGTGCCCCTGCTGCCGGCTGAACGTCGCGGAGATGGAGGCGGTCGGCGGCGCGCTCCTCGACGAGATCGA
>JAEZID010000277.1 GCA_023416195.1 Pseudomonadota bacterium
CAGGAGAGGCGTTCCGCGAGGGCATCGAAGGTCCACTCGTCGGTCGCATCGCCGGCCGCCTCGGCGTAGGCGCGCAGCCGGGCGGCGGTGCGGGACAGGGCGTCCTCAAGAGCCGCGATCAGCGCCGGATCGCCGTCCAGGCGGGCCGCCAGTTCCTCGTCGCACAGGCCCGCCAGCTCCATGGCGTCCCGCACGCGGGAGACCTGAAGCCGGACGGACGCGGGCATCCCGCGCCACGGCAATTCGTCGCTGCGGGTGACGCGGACGCGGACGCGGTCCTCAGCCGGGTGCAGCGTGGTCTGGCGCCCCTCCAGCGCCCGGCGTCCCTGGGCCAGCAGGTCGTTGCGCCGCCGGGCGCGGTCGATCAGCCCCTGGATTTCCAGGACGATGGCCTCCCGCCGCTCGGCCGGGACCAGCAGGTCGCGCTTTCCCTTGGGCAGCGGCAGGCCGAGCGGGACGAGGCCAAGCCGTTCGGCCTGCTCAACCCGCGCCACGCCGACCGAGGCGGGCGTCGCCACCTCCGGATGGGCGCTGGCGAGGTCGTGCACGAGTTGCGGGTCGGCGAAGGGGCCGTCTTCGGGCAGGGTCATCATCGTCTCGCGCTTGGCACAAGATTTTCGAAAAAACAGACTGGCGGTTCATGCCCATCCGTGTCATGAGCCAAGCCCCCAAGGGCATGACGCCCGGCATAAAGCCATGACCAAGCCAAGCCGCGCAAAGATTCTGAGACCCGACCTCGATCCGGCCGACCGCAAGGCGCCGGTCGGCGACCACCGCTGCCGCTGCTGCGGCCGGCCGGGGGGCACGGTCGTGCGCTGCCTGCCGGACGGGCGGTGGTACGACGCCGCCGACCAGACCTGGCGCGACGGGCGCGGCCGGCGGGCGGCGTGGCCCGACGTGGTCGAGTACGCCCAGACCAAGGACATCCGCATCATGGTCCGCCCGGTGCGCCCGTCCGGCAACCCGGAGGGCCGCGCCAAGAACCTGTGCCGGCGCTGCCACATGCTGGAAGAGGCGGTGCGCAACGCCGTCCGGTCCCGCATCCGGGCGCGGATGCGGCGGGCGCTGGGGGATCTGTTCCTCGGCGACTACATGTCCCCCGGCATTCTCGACCGGGCGCTGGCGCTGTACCGCCGCAAGACCTGAGAGGTCAGAGCGAGCCAATCAGAGCGGGTCTTGCGGCTCGCCCGGTATCGGCGGGGCTTCCGGCGGTTCGTCGCCGGGGGCGTCGGGCGGCATCGGGAAGGGCAGATCGGGATCCTGCGGGGTCGGCGGGTAAGGGCTGGTCATGCGCGGTCTCCGGAAAGCGGTTTCTCCCTAAACACTTTCAACCGCCGTCCGGCACCTGATCGAAGTCAACGCGGCGAAGGGTTCATCCGACGATGATGCGCGGGAAAGGACGCCCGCCATGCCCCGCAGCTTCATCGTCACCCCGCTCGCCCCGGCCCGAACCGACCAAGCCCTCCCCGTCATTCAGGCCCTGCACCGGGACATGACGCTGGCCCAGTGGCGCGGCGTGGTCGGGCCGTTCCAGGCGCCGGGCGGCGACGGCGGCGTCGTGGCGTGCGAGATGAGCGACGGCCACATCCGGGGTCTGTTCTGCTATCGGGTGCGGCGGGATGGCGCGGCGCGGGTTCTGGCCGTGCCGACCTTCGTGGCGGTCGGGCTGTTCGACGCGGCGGCCACGTCCGGGGCGCAGATCGAGGCCATCGACCAGCTGGCCCACAATCTCGGGTGCGGGACCGTCGAGGTCGATCTGGACGGCTGCGTCATGGCGGCGCTGGCGCCAAAGCTGGACGCCGCCGGGCTGTTCGGCAAGCTGGGTTACCAGGTCGAGGGCCGGACCCTGGTCAAGCGCGTGGAGGCGGAGCCGGTGGACACCGCCTTCCCGGTGATCGGGGCCGCTTGATCCTCTGCTTAGGCCCCGACCGTCGCTGAGGCTTCCAGGCCCTCCAGGTCGTCGAGGCGGATGCGATCGTTGGACAGGCGGGTGATCTGGCCGGCGTCCTCCAGCTTGCGCAGGACGCGGGACAGCGTCTCCGGTCGCAGGCCCAGATAGGCGCCGATGTCCACCTTTGACATGGGCAGGAAGACGCTGGGCTTGCCGTCGGCCTGACGCTTCGACCGGCGGCCGGACGCCAGCAGGAAGCTGGACACCCGCTCCGCCGCCGTCTTGCAGCCGAGCAGCAGGATCTGGTCCTGGGCGGCCGACAGTTCCACCGAGGTCATGGCGAGCAGGCGGCCCTGGACGGCCGGGTTGCGCTCCATCAGGCGGGCCAGCGAGGCGCGCGGCATGCGGCAGACGGTGGAGGCGGTTACCGTCTCGGCGGTGTAGGCGTAGCTTTCCCCCACCGCGAGGCCGATCACGTCGCCGACCGTGGCGAAGCCGGTGATCTGCTGGCGGCCGTCCGGCAGGGTCTTGTAGAGCTTCAGCATGCCGGACACGACGGTGAAGACCGCCTCGGCCTTCTCCCCTTCGTTGACCACGTGGTTCGCCGACAGCAGGTCGCCGGGGCGGGACGCGGCGGCCAGTTCCGGCAGCTGGTCGGACGTCAGGGCGGCGCAAAGCCCCTTGGTCCGCGCCGAGCAGGTGGCGCAACGGCCCTTCTCGGCAACAATCGTCTCAGCAACAATCGTCTTGGCGGCGGACATTTCCGGCATGGGGACCGGGGCGACGGCCGGAGCCGGGGTGGTGGCGACGGAGAACGGCATGTCTCTAACCTCTGTCAGGCTTCGCTCGTGTGCCTGACGGAAGCTTAAGCCGTGCGGCACCAAGGACCTATTTCTGATGCTAAGGTATGAGCCACCATCCACCACCGCCCTGATCCAGATCAAGCCGACGAACGATTCTTATACCGCCTCCGTCTTCCGGATGGCGCCGCCGCGTGGACCAGAGCCTCGACCACCCGTGTGTGCTGCACGAGGACGGAGCCCGGACGTTGGCGGGTGGAAGAGCCGCCCAACCGGAAGCGGAAAACAACAACGGCCCGGAAGGCCGGGCCGTCGCTTGCTGGTCGATGTTGCGCGTCAGTAATCGCGGCCGGGGCGGCCACGCGGCGGGAAGCGGCTGGAGGTGGCGCGGTAGCCGCCGGTGGACGCCGGGGCATCGTCCGACTCGCCCGAGGGCTGGCGGGCCTGACGGTCCAGCATGCGGGCGCCTTCCGCGCGGGAAACCG
>JAEZID010000291.1 GCA_023416195.1 Pseudomonadota bacterium
GACATTTCGCTCGATGTGAACGAAGGGGAAATCATCGCTCTTCTCGGAGAATCCGGCTCGGGCAAGACCACGCTTGGGAAGTCGATGCTCGGTCTCCACCCGCTGACCTCCGGGAGCATCAAGGTCGAACCCCCGAAGGCCGCATCGGCGCGCCGTCAGGACGCGCACGATCTGCAGATGGTGTTCCAGGATCCGCTGTCCTCCTTCAACCCGCGCTTCACCGTTGGTTCCTCGATCGCGTTGCCGCTGCGCCTGCATCTGAAGCTGTCCGAGGAGACCATTGTCGAACGGGTCGCCGAGCTGCTGAGCCGGGTCGGTCTCAACGCAAGCTTTGCTCATCGTCACCCGCATGAGATGTCCGGTGGTCAGTTGCAGCGCGCCGCCATCGCGCGCGCGCTGGCCTTGTCGCCGCGCCTGATCGTCGCCGACGAGGCGGTGTCCAAGCTCGACGTCTCCGTGCGCGCCCAGATCCTCAATCTGATCAAGTCCCTGAACCGTTCGGAGAAGATCGCGTTCGTCTTCATCACGCACGATCTCGGGGTCGCGCAGTTTCTCGCCGACCGCGTCGCGGTGATGTATTTCGGCCGGATCGTCGAGCTTGGCCCGGTCGATCAGGTCATGGACAGCCCGCGCCATCCGTACACGACGATGCTGATGAACGCGCGCAAGGGAGAGGCCCCGGTGGCGGACGAGGCCCAGCGAAGCGTGAAGGGCTGCAATTTTGCGAACCGCTGCCCGCGCGCGCTTCCCAAATGCCACGACGTCCGGCCCGAGGTGACCGCGTTCGGCGACGACCACGAGTTCCGGTGTTTCAATCCCGTCTAGCGGCCGGTTCCAGCGGCAAAAGAGAGGACATCCGATGAGAACCGAGGATCGTGCAAACCCATCCGTTGCCGTGGTGGTCGGTGGCACGAAGGGAATGGGACGGGCCGCATCGCTGGCCTTGGCTCGGGAAGGTTTCGAGGTCTTTGCCTGCAGCCGGGACCTGAAGGACGTCGATGCCCTGTGCGAAGAGGGACGCCAGGGGAATCTGCGGATCGACGGCGCCGTCTGCGACGTCGCGGACGAGGCGGCCCTGAACGGCTTCATCGATGCGGCCGCCCAAAGGCATGGACGCATCGACGCGCTCGTCTTCGCCGCGGGGCGGGCCTACCCCGGCAACGCGCTCGAACTCACGAGCGAGGACTGGGATGCCTGTTTCCGGCTCAACCTGCGCGCACCGTTTCTTGCCGCGAAAAGGGCACTGCCGGTGATGATCGCCGGCGGCGGAGGCTCTTTGGTGTTCGTCTCGACCATCTGGGCCTTCACGACGCCGTGCGACCGTTTGGCCTATCTGACGGCGAAGTCCGGGTTGACGGCGCTTGTTCGCGGGCTGGCGGTCGATCACGGCGGCCAGGGTATTCGCGCCAACGCGGTCGCACCGGGCTACGTCGACACGGAGTTTCTCCGGCGGTCCATCGAAATGGTTCACGGCAGCGCGCAAACGCCGGAGGTTCTGGCAAACGTGCTCAAAGCCCATCCCATGGGACGGATGGTGCGGCCGGAAGAGGTCGCCGAGGCGATATGTTTCCTTGCCAGCGAACGGTCCAGCGGCTTTAACGGCCAGACCTTGATCGTGGATGGCGGGGCGACGACCAAATTCTCACTGGCCGACGCCTGGCGTCGAAGCGAGTAAACGGCCGCGGCGGCGGGGGGCCAGGATCGTGACGGATGCCGAGAAGACACCGAAGGGCAGTGCCCGCGACATCGGCTATGGCCAGTTGCGGTTGAGCGTCCGCCAGCTCGAGGCGTTCCGGGCCTTCATGCTCGCCCGCACCACGAATGGGGCGGCCGCGATCCTCGGCATTTCCCAGCCGGCGATCTCGCGCTTGATCGATCAATTGGAGCACTCGCTGCGCTTCGAGCTGTTCGACCGCAAGAACGGACGCCTCGTCCCGACACCCGAGGCCGACATCTTTTTCGAAGAGGTGGAACGGACGTTCGTCTCCGTCGACAAGATCTCGGAAATCGCGCGCGACATTCAGGCGGCCCGTATGGGCAGCCTCACCGTCGCGACCATGCCGGCTCTGGCGCACGCGTTGCTGCCGACGGTCATCGCGCGCTTCGCCAAGCAGCACCCACGGGCCCGCATTTCGGTGCTGGTTTTCCCGTCCACGAAGATCGAGGAGCTGGTCTCGGCCCATCACGTCGATTTTGGCCTGGGCGAGTTCCCCTTTGTCCGCAGCGGCATCAACGCGGCGGAGTTCTGTCACACGCCCTACGTCCTCGCCATGCCGACCGGGCACCCGTTGGCGGCATTGCCGCAGGTGTCGGTGACGGATCTGGCGGGTGTGCCTTTCATCTCGCTCAGCAGCAACACGGCGGCCCGGCACGCCATCGACCAGCAATTCCTGATGGCCAACGTGCCCCTCGAACAATATTACGACGCTCAGAACTCCGGGGTCATTGCGGGCATGATCGCCCAAGGGCTCGGCGTCGGGCTGATCGATCCCTTCACGGCACGGGATTTCCAGGGCCGCGGGATCGACGTGCGGCCGTTCGAACCGCACATCCCCTTCCGTGTGGGCGTCCTCCACCCCGCCCACCGTCCGCTCTCCCGGGTCGGTCGCGAATTCCTCGGAATGCTCCAGGCGATCCGGAAGGAATGGGGGATCAGGTGAGGCGGCCTCCCTCGGACACCGTCCCATCCACCGCATTCGCGATCGCATGAGTCCGCGCCGCGCAGCCGCGACAAGCTCGGCGGATCGCCAGGAAAATCCATGAATCTCAGCCTCTTCGAAGCCTTTCGCGCGATTATGCAGACGGGGACCGTCAGCGGCGCGGCGGAAATCCTCGGGCGCAGCCAGCCGGCGGTAAGCCGCATGATGGACCGTCTGGAGTACGAGATCGGCCTGACCTTGTTCGTCCGCCGCAAAGGTCGGGTATCGCCGACCGCCGCGGCGCATCATCTGCTGGACGAGGTGGAACGCGCCTTCGTCTCGCTTTCCTCCTTGCAGGACTTCGCCCGCCGCCTTCAGGAAGGCGACGAGGGCGAGGTGGCCTGCTCGGTCATGCCGGCGCTCGGCATCGACTTCATGCCGCAGGTCATAAGCCGCTTCCTCGCCAGCCATCCGCGCACGCGCGTCACCCTGAACGTCCGCATGTCGGTCAATGTCGAAGATTGGGCGGCGACGCAGCAGGTGGATTTCGGCATGGCGGAAACGCCCTTCAAACGGTCCGGCTTTCGCACGGAACTGTTCAGCGAAGCTCCCTACGTTGCCGCCGTTCACGCCGATCATCCGCTGGCGGACCGCGACGAGATCCGCGCGCGTGACCTGGCGGAGTTTCCCCTGCTGTCATGGTCTCCCTTCACCCCCGTGAGCCGGATGCTGGAGGAAGTGATGCAGAGCGCGGGAGTGCGGCCACGGCCCATCTGCACCACCACCTTCTCCTCTTCCATCTGCGGTATGGTCCGGCGCGGACTCGGCGTTGGAATCGTCGACCCCTTCACCGCTGCGGCGCAGAAAGGCAACGGCCTGCGCGTGCTGCCTTTTGTGCCGGATATCCCTTGCCGCGTCGCCCTGCTGCTGCCCGATAGGCGCCCGCCGACGCCGCTCGCGAGCGCGCTCATCGAGTATGCAAAGGAGGAGCGCGATCTCCTGCTGCGGGGACTTTTTGACAAAGCGTGACTATGCGGTTCGCGCATAACGAAGGGAGCTCTTCTCATTTTGCGCAAACCCCGCGCTGCCGCCTAATGGCCGCCGACGCTCCATATTACCGACAAAGGTCAGAGGCGATGGTACAGACCACAGTGGCCGGCACACGGATCGGGCAGCCGGAGCTGCCAGGCGATGAGCCACTGTACGACGCCGTGATCATCGGCGGCGGCATCAATGGCACGGCGGCGGCTCTGGAACTGAGCCGGGCGGGATATTCCGTGCTGTTGTGCGAGAAGGGCGACTTTGCGGGCGGTGCAAGCGG
>JAEZID010000294.1 GCA_023416195.1 Pseudomonadota bacterium
GTTCAGCGCCAGCGTCACCTCCGCCCGCGCGGGCGTGCCGGTGCGCAGGCTGGCATTGCCGGTGGCGCGCGTGTCGCCGAGCTGGCCTTCCAGATTGGTGAAGCTGGCGCCCGCCGCCGATGCCTCCACCGCCGTGCGGACGCTGAAGGGCTGGGCCAGCGCCGGGTTGTTCGTGCCGGCCGCCCGCAACGGCTCCAGCGCGCGGGCGAGGTCGCTGCCCTCCGCGCGCAGGTCGCCCTGGGCGCGCGTGCCGCCGTTTTGGCCGCTATTCTGGTTGCCGGCCGGCTGGCTCGTGACGATGCCGGCGAAGCGAAGGGTGGCGTCGGTGTCGGCCACCGACAATGCGGCGCGCACCTGCACCGCCGCCCCCTCGACCAGTCGGCTGACGAAGGCCTCCCCGCGCAGCGGAACACCGCGCAGGCGGAAGGAACCCTGCCCCTGGAACGGGCCGGCGAAGCTGCCGGCGACGATGCGGGCGTCCAGATGCTCCAGCGTTTCCGACCGGCCGTCGCGGGCGTCGCGGTAGAGGATGGTGCCGTTCTGCACCGTCACCTGATCGAAGCTGACCGACGAGGCGATGCCGTCGCCGGACCGCACCGCGCCGTCGGCCGGCGGACGGTCGGCGCCGGACAGGTCCCAGTTGAAGCGGCCATCCGGCAACACCTCGAACACGAAGGTCGGGTCGATCAGGCGGATGCTCTGCACCTGGATGCGGCCGCTCAGCAACGGCCCCAGGGCGACGCGGACGTCCAGCTCCTTCAGCCGCGCCATGTCGGCTTCCGACGCGCCGGGCGCGTTGGCGAGCCGCGCGTCGCGCACCGTCAGCGCCGGGGACGGCAGCAGCGACAGGCCGATGTCGCCCTTCAGATCGACGGCGCGCCCGGTGGCGGCCGACACCCGCTCGGCGATTTCCGCCTTGTAGGCGTTCCAGTCGATGAAGCTCGGCACGACCAGAATCGCGCCGACCAGGACGCCGAGCACCGCCAGACCCGCGATCAGGAACTTCTTCACCGGATGCCCCGCCTTCCCCGAACCTTATTTTTGACCCGACTCTTTTCGACCGCGCCGTTTCGGCCCGCCGGCCGTTCCGCTAAGCTACGCCCCTGAGAAGAAACAAGCAATTTGGGCAATCCAAGGGCGGAGGACCGCGCATGGGCGATATCGTCAACCTGAACCGATTCCGAAAGATGCGCGAGCGCAAGGAAGGCGAAAAAGTCGCGGAAGAGAACCGGGCACGTTTCGGCCGCACCAAGGCCGAGAAGCTCCGCGACCGGCAGGAACGCGACCGGCAGACCCGTGATCTGGACAGCAAGAGGCTCGACGACCCGCCCAAGTAACGGACTACCCCGTTCGGGTTACTCCTTATTTCATTTGCGACAATCGGTGATAAAAACAATTCGCTATCAGTACAATCTGGCGAGCGCTGCATTCCCTTGCTACACTCCTTCCCAAGCGAGGCCGTTCAGGGCAAAGGGAAGGACCGTCATCATGGCCGACATCTGGTCACACCGCGGGGCAGCCCACTTCCACGATTCGCAGTTCCACAAGACCTCCAGTTTCCTGCCGGCGATCCGCGCGGTGGACCCGGACCGTCCGTGGGTCTGGCTTGCCGCCGGCTGGCGCGACATGTGCGCCAGCCCGACGATCAGCCTCGCCTATGGCGCGCTCGCGGTGGTGTCGAGCTTCCTGCTGGTCGCCGGGCTGGCCATGCAGGACATGCAGTATCTGATCCTGCCGATGGCGGCGGGCTTCATGCTGCTGGGGCCGCTGTTCGCGGTCGGCCTCTATGAGGCGAGCCGCCTGCTGGAGCGCGGCGAGCGCCCGACTCTGGGCAAGGTGATCGGCGCCTATCGCCGCAACGGCATGCAGATCGCCGGGATCGGGCTGGCGCTGATGCTGGCGATGCTCGCCTGGATCCGGGTGGCGTTCCTGGTCTTCGCGCTGTTCTTCTCGATGGAGCCGCCGGCCTTCGACCAGCTGATCGACCGCATCTTCTTCTCGGCCCAGACCATCCCGTTCCTGCTGACCGGCACGATCCTGGGCGGGGTGATCGCGACGGCGGTCTTCGCCATCAGCGTGGTGTCGATCCCGATGCTGCTGGACCGCGAGACCGACGTGTTCACCGCCATGGCGACCAGCGTCGCGGTGGTGCGCGAGAACTGGCGCCCGATGCTGGTCTGGGCCTTCCTGATCGCGCTGTTCACGGCGGCCGGCATGGTCACCGGCTTCCTGGGGCTCGCCCTGGCGCTGCCGCTGATCGGCCACGCCTCCTGGCACTGCTACCGCGATCTGGTCCAGCCGGAGCGGTGAGCGGACGCTTTCGAAAAGCCCTCCTCCGGGTTCGTCTCCGGGGGAGGGCTTTTCCCTGTCAGGAGGGCTTCTTGAAGAAGGCTTCGGCGGCGTTCTTCTGGGCCTCCTTGGCGGATATCGCGGCGCGGGCGCGTTCGATTTCCGCCTCCAGGCCGGCGATGTAGTGCTTCAGCTCCGCCACTCCGAGGGCGGTCAGATCCTTCGGCGCCGGCTTGGCCTTGCGCGGCTCCAGATCGTCGATGTCCATGGGCGTTTCCTCCGGCCATACTTGTCAGCGGTCTTGCGGAATTCTACCTTCCGAAGCCGACGGACACAAAGGGGGAGGATCACCATGGGCATCGCCCTGCCGGACAGCATGGCCTGCGTCGAGATCGCCGCACCCGGCGGGCCGGAGGCGCTGCGCCCCGTGCGGCGCACCGCCCCCATCCCCGGCCCCGGCGAGGTGCTGATCGCCGTCGAGGCGGCCGGCGTGAACCGCCCCGACCTGCTGCAACGCCAGGGCCGCTACGACCCGCCCCCCGGTGCCTCCGACCTGCCGGGGCTGGAGGTCGCCGGCCGCGTCGTCGCGCTCGGCGAGGGCGTGACGGACTGGGCCGCCGACGACGCGGTCTGCGCGCTGCTGGCGGGCGGCGGCTACGCCGAATATTGCGTGGCGCCGGCGGTGCAGGTGCTTCCCGTGCCGAAGGGCTTCGGCATGGTCGAGGCCGCGGCCCTGCCGGAGACCGTCTTCACCGTCTGGACCAACGTGTTCGAGCGCGGCGCGCTGAAGCCCGGCGAGACCCTGCTGGTGCACGGCGGCTCCAGCGGCATCGGCACGACGGCGATCCAGCTCGCCAAGGCGTTCGGCGCGACGGTCTTCACCACCGCCGGCAACGCCGACAAGTGCCGGGCCTGCGAGCAACTCGGCGCCGATCGCGCCATCGACTACAAGACCGAGGATTTCGTCGCCGTCATCAAGGAGGCGACCGGCGGGCGCGGCGTCGATGTGGTGCTGGACATGGTCGGCGGCGATTACGTCGCCCGCGACATCGAGATCATGGCCCCGGACGGGCGCCACGTCTCCATCGCCTTCCTGCAAGGGCCGAAGGTGTCGCTGAACCTGTTCCCGGTGATGACCAAGCGGCTGACCCTGACCGGCTCGACGCTGCGCGCCCGCCCGGTGGAGGAGAAGGGCCGCATCGCGCGGGCGTTGCGCGAGAAGGTCTGGCCGCTGCTGGAGGCCGGGAAGGTCAGGCCGGTGATCCACAAGACCTTCCCGCTCGATCAGGCGGACGAGGCGCACCGTCTGATGGAATCGAGCGCGCACATCGGCAAGATCGTGTTGACGGTCGCCACGTAGGGGTTATTGCACCAGCCCGATGTCGCGCAGCACCGTCTCGACGCGCGCCCGGTCCACCTTGAGGAAGGCGGCGAAGTCGTCCGGCCCCTGGTAGAGGTCCATCCACTGCCGGCTCTTCAGCAGGGTTCCCCAGGCCGGGGACTTCGCCATGGCCGCGACCGCATCGGTGAGCGCCTGCCGGGCCTCGGGCGTGAGGCCCGGCGGGGCGACGACGCCGCGCCAGTTGGTCAGCTCCAGGTTCACCGCCTGCTCGCGCAGGGTCGGCACGTCGATGCCCGGGACGCGCTTGGGCGCGGAGACGGCCAGCGCGCGCAGCTTGCCGGCCTGCACCTGGGCCGCGAACTCCCCCCAGCCCGACACGCCGGCCGTCACATGGTTGCCGAGCAGCGCCGCCATCGCCTCCCCGCCGCCGGAGAAGGGGATGTAGTTCACCCGCCGGGGATCGACCCCGATCTCCTTGGCGAGCAGCCCGACCATAATGTGGTCGGTGCCGCCGGCCGACCCGCCGCCCCAGCTGACCGAGCCGGGATCGGTCTTGAACCGCTCCAGCAGTTCCCTCAGCGACATGATGCCGGATTGGGCGGGGACGACGATGGCCTGATACTCGCCGGTCAGGCGGGCGATGGGCGTCACCTGATCGAGCGACACCGGCGATTTGTTGGTCTGGATCGCCCCGACCATGACGAGGCCGCCGACCATCAACGCCTTTGGGTTGGCCTTGAAGCCGGTGACGAACTGCGCCAGCCCGACGGTGCCGCCCGCCCCGGCGATGTTCCGCACCTGGATGTCGCGGGCGATGCCGGCGCCCTGCATCACCTCCTGCATGGCGCGGGCGGTCTGGTCCCAGCCGCCGCCGGGGGCCGCCGGCGCGATGATCTTCAGATCGGTCATCTGCGCCCGGACCGGCGGCGCCGTTGCCAACCCCACGGCAAACGCCACCGCGGTCCATAAGAGCGCGAACGGCTTCCGGCTGGCCTGCGGCATGAAATCCCTCCCAATCCGTCTTTTTCGTTCTATTCTCGTTTGCGGCGAGCGGCGCGGGCTTGCTAAAGCTTCCCAACAAGGTTAGCAGAGGATGGGCGGCCGGCAACCCGGCCGCCTGTCCTAGCACGCTTACATCAACCGGTTTCGGCCCTATATGAAGGGCGAAGTCGGGTGTGTTTATCCGGTCAAAGTGAACCGATCACGCAACCCGCAAACGGGTGCGGTCGGGTTGGAGTTGTTCAGGAGGGATGATGGCACTGCCCTTGATGCCGAAAGCGACGGCCGTTTGGCTGGTCGAGAACACATCCTTGACCTTCGAGCAGATTGCGGCCTTCTGCGGCATGCATTCCCTGGAGGTCCAGGCCATCGCCGATGGCGAGGTGGCGGTCGGCATGGTCGGGCTGGACCCGGTGGCCAACGGTCAGCTGACCAAGGCCGAGATCGAACGGTGCGAGAAGAACCCGGACCTGCGCCTGAAGCTGCTGGTCCCCGACCTGCCGCTGCCGGCCGCGCGCTCCAAGGGTCCGCGCTACACCCCGATCACCAAGCGCGGCGACAAGCCCGACGCGGTGGCCTGGCTGGTGAAGCACCACCCGGAGCTGTCGGAGGCCCAGATCTGCCGCCTGATCGGCACCACCAAGCCGACCATCGCGGCGGTGCGTGACCGCACCCACTGGAACGCCGCGAACATCAAGCCGCGCAACCCGGTGCTGCTTGGCCTGTGCACCCAGCGCGAGCTGGAAGAGGCCCTGGTTCAGGCCGTCCGCCGCGGCGGCGTCCCGCTGACCCAGGAGCAGCGCGAGGCCGAGGCCGGCGAGGAAGAAGGCTACGGCGACGAGTCGCCCTATTCGGAGCGGCAAGGGGCGCGCTGAGCCGCGCCGCCGACACCGCCTCCGAAGCCATCGTCTACCGTCATTCCCGCGCAGCCGGGAATCCAGGGCGGGGAATTTAGGGCCGGTCGAGAACGCCCCCGAATGGCCCCGGATCCCCCGCTTTCGCGGGGATGACGGACGTGCAAGGGGATCTGCTCCCGCATGACCGCTCCTTCCCGCCTCGTCGTCGGCATCAGCGGCGCTTCCGGCGTGATCTACGGCATCCGCCTGCTGACCACGCTGCGCCGGATCGGTGTCGAATCGCACCTCGTCGTCAGCCGCTCGGCCGAGGTGACGCTGGCCCATGAAACCGACCTGAAGGCTGCCGAACTGCGGGCGCTGGCCGACGTGTCCTACGCCGCCTCCGACATCGGCGCGGCCATCGCCAGCGGCAGCTTCCGCGCCATGGGAATGATCGTCGCCCCCTGCTCCGTCCGCACGATGAGCGAGATCGCCACGGGCGTGACCTCCACCCTGCTGACCCGCGCCGCCGACGTCACGCTGAAGGAACGGCGCCCGCTGGTGCTGATGGTGCGCG
>JAEZID010000316.1 GCA_023416195.1 Pseudomonadota bacterium
GCCAGCTCCATGATCGAGTAGAGCGAATATTCCTTGTAGGGGTTCGCTCCGGTCAGGGCGGTCTTGGCCAGGAAGATCTGCTCGACCTTCTGGCAGACGTCGGTGACGCCGGTCAGCTTCAGGCCCTTGTAGAGGATGATGACGTCGCCGTTGGAGATGTTGAAGGCTTGCAGATAGGACGCCTTGCTCGACAGTTCCTGGATGATCGTGCGCACGATCATCTGGCTCGACGGGTCCTTGTCCTTCAGCAGCGACAGGTGCATGTGGATAAGCCGCGTCCCCTGCAACTCGCTTTTGGCCGAGCGCAGAAGGTTCAGCAGCTTGTCGTTGTCGAATTCGGGCTTCTGGTCCTTGGCGGCGGCGACGGCGGCCTGCTTCTCCGTCGTGGAGAGGCGGACGCGATCACGTCCCATGGGTGGTTTGCCGCCGAACCTGCTCATACGCGAAATCCCCCAAACCGGCCCGGTGCATGCACCAGAACGCCGCCATCGTCCCTTTGGACCGGGTCGGCACGGACTCGGTCCATTGAGATATCAAGCCTATGCTTGTTCAAAAAGGCATTAAAGCGTGGTTAACAAACGAAATACGCTTCGAATTCTCAGCAAAAAGGATGCGGGATCGAACGGATGGCCGCCAAAGCGGCCATCCTTTGTTCACGCTGCCGAGCCATCGCCGGCCGGAACGATTCGCACGCGGCGGTCCAGCACGGCCAGCCCGATGCGCCCATGCTTCAGCGCCAGCGCATCCTCGCCGAACAGCTCGCGCCGCCAGCCGTGCATGGCCGGCACGTTGGCGGAATCGTCGGCGGCGATGGCCTCCAGGTCGGCGGCCGACGCCACCAGCTTGGACGCCACGTTGTTCTCCTCGCACTTCATCTTGAGCAGCACGCGCAGCAGCTCGACGATGGGCTGGAGGCCGGGCGGCGGCTCCTCGCGCGGCTCGACGCGCGGCAGCTCGGAGTCGGGAAGGTCCAGGCCGCGCTGCACGCAGGCCAGCACGTCCGTGCCCTGGCGGCCCTCGGCGAAGCCCCGGCCCATGCCGCGGGTGCGGGCGAGGTCGTCCACCGTGGTCGGCGCGTGGGCGGCGATCTCCAGCAGGGCTTCGTCGCGCAGCACGCGGGAGCGCGGCAGGTCGCGGCGCTGCGCCTCGCGCTCGCGCCACGCGGCCAGCTCCTTCAGGATCGCCATGAAGCGCGGCTTGTTGGTGCGCACCTTCAGGCGCAGCCACGACGTTTCCGGATCCACCTGATAGGTGGCCGGGTCGGTCAGGACGGCCATCTCCTCTTCCAGCCAGTGGGCGCGGCCGGTGCGGTGCAGGCGGCGCTTCAGCTTCTCGTAGGCCGGGCGCAGGTGGATGACGTCGGACAGCGCGTAGGTCAGCTGCCGTTCCGTCAGGGGGCGGTGCGACCAGTCGGTGAAGCGGCTGGACTTGTCGATGCGGGCCCCGGCCAGCTTGGTCACCAGCGTCTCGTACCCCACGCTCTCGCCGAAGCCGCAGACCATGGCGGCGACCTGCGTGTCGAACAGGGGGTGCGGGATCTGGCCCGACAGGTGCCAGAAGATCTCGACGTCCTGGCGGGCGGCGTGGAAGACCTTGAGGATCGACGGATCCGTCATCACGCGGAACAGCGGCGCCAGATCGATGCCCTCGGCGAGCGGATCGATGGCGACGGCCCCGTCCGGCCCGCCGACCTGCACGAGGCAGAGCTGCGGCCAGTAGGTCTTCTCGCGCAGGAACTCGGTGTCGACGGTGATGTATTCGGTCCCGGACAGCGTTTGGCAGAAGGCTTCCAGGGCTTCGGTCGTGGTGATGAGAGTCATGATGGCTTCATACACGAGCGCGGCGCGCCGTGAAAGCTCGCCCTTTGGTGGGGTGTGAAGGGCAGAAAAGCACGGATCGCGGCTTGACAATCCGGCGCGGTCGGTGTGGTGTGTCGGGCCGCCTTTCCGCGCAGGATTCCGACCTTATTCCAAGGTGTTTCGACCCATGCACCCCTACCGCACGCACACCTGCGGCCAGCTTCGCGAAGAGAATGCCGGTCTGACCGTCCGCCTGTCGGGCTGGATTCACCGCAAGCGCGACCATGGCCAGCTGCTGTTCATCGACTTGCGCGACCATTACGGCCTGACGCAGTGCGTGGTCGATACCTCCAACCCGGCCTTCCAGGTCGCCGAGCGGCTGAAGCTGGAATCGGTGATCACGGTGACCGGCAAGGTCGTGAAGCGCACGCCGGAGACGATCAACGACAAGCTGCCGACCGGCCGCATCGAAGTGCAGATCGCCGAGCTGACGGTGCAGGGTGAGGCCGAGCAGATCCCGTTGCAGGTCAACCAGGAGGCCGATACGGGCGAGGACGTGCGCCTGCGCTACCGCTTCCTGGATCTGCGCCGCGAGCGCATCCACGAGAACATCCTGCTGCGCGCCCGCGTCATCGCGTCGGCCCGCCGCCGCATGATCGAGCAGGGCTTCACCGAATTCCAGACGCCGATCCTGACCGCCTCCTCGCCGGAGGGCGCGCGCGACTATCTGGTGCCGAGCCGCAACCACCCCGGCAAGTTCTACGCGCTGCCGCAGGCGCCGCAGCAGTTCAAGCAGCTGCTGATGGTCGCCGGCTTCGACCGCTATTTCCAGATCGCGCCCTGCTTCCGTGACGAGGACGCGCGCGCCGACCGCTCGCCGGGCGAATTCTACCAGCTCGATTTCGAAATGTCGTTCGTCACCCAGGACGACGTCTTCGAAGCCATCGAGCCGGTGCTGTTCGGCATCTTCGACGAGTTCGGCGGCTTCCGCCGCGAGTCCCAGCCGGTCATCGACAAGCCGCCGTTCCGCCGCATCAGCTTCGCGGAATCGATGCTGAAGTACGGCAACGACAAGCCGGACCTGCGCAACCCGCTGGAAATCACCGACGTCACCGAGGTGTTCAAGCGCGAAGACGTGGAATTCCGCGCCTTCAAGCAGACCATCGAGAAGGGCGGCGTCGTGCGCGCCATCTGCGCTCCGAAGGTCGCCGACAAGCCGCGCAGCTTCTTCGACAAGCTGAACGACTGGGCGCGCGGTCTGGGCGCGCCGGGCCTCGGCTACATCATCTTCGAGGCGACCGGCGGCAAAGGCCCGATCGCCAAGTTCGTGCCGGAGGCCGCCCAGGCGGAGCTGCGCACGGCGGTGGGGCTGGAGGACGGCGACGCGGTCTTCTTCGTCTGCGACCAGCCGGCGGCGGCGGCCAAGCTGGCCGGCTTCGCCCGCACGAAGATCGGCGAGGAGCTGGACCTGATCGAGAAGAACGCCTTCCGCTTCTGCTGGATCGTGGA
>JAEZID010000349.1 GCA_023416195.1 Pseudomonadota bacterium
AGAACGTCATCATCATCCTGATGTCGATCGAGATGATGCTGCTGGCCGTCAACCTGAACCTCGTGTCGTTCTCGGTCTTCCTGAACGATCTGGTCGGGCAGGTCTTCTCCATGATCATCCTGACCGTGGCGGCCGCCGAGGCGGCCATCGGCCTCGCCATCCTGGTGGTCTACTTCCGCAACCGCGGCTCGATCCGAGTCGAAGACATCAACATGATGAGGGGCTAAGGCGGCGCCATGGAAGTCCTTGTCGTATTCCTCCCGCTTCTGGCGTTCCTCGTCGCCGGATCGATCGCCCTGTTCGGCGGTCCGAAGGCCGAGCCGGTCGCGGCCGGCCACGGCCACGATCATGATCACGGGCATGGGCACGGTCACGGCGACCACGCCCATGTGTCCCATGACGAGCATCACGACGACGCCCACGACGATCATCACGTCGTTGCCGGCCCGCCGACCGCGGGCGACCGCGCGGCGCAGTTCGTCACGGCCGGCGCGGTCCTGATCTCCGCCGTCCTGTCCTGGTTCCTGTTCTTCGACGTCGCCGTCGGCGGAAACGTCCGCACCGTCGAGCTGATGACCTGGATCCGCAGCGGCGGGCTGGACGTGTCGTGGGCGCTGCGCGTCGACCAGCTGACCGCCGTCATGCTGGTGGTCGTGAACACCGTGTCCGCCATGGTGCACGTCTACTCCATCGGCTACATGGCCGAGGATCCGCAGAAGCCGCGCTTCATGGGCTATCTGTCGCTGTTCACCTTCGCCATGCTGATGCTGGTGACGGCCGACAACCTCGTGCAGCTGTTCTTCGGCTGGGAAGGCGTGGGGCTCGCGTCCTACCTGCTCATCAACTTCTGGTACGAGAAGCCCTCCGCCAACAACGCCGCGATCAAGGCCTTCCTGGTCAACCGCGTCGGCGACTTCGGTTTCGTGCTCGGCATCTTTGCGATCTTCGTCCTGACCGGCTCGGTGCAGTTCGACGCGATCTTCGCCAAGGCGCCGGAGCTGGTCGGCCAAAAGCTCCATTTCCTCAGCTGGAACATGGACGCGCTGACCATCGCCTGCCTGCTGCTGTTCATCGGCGCGATGGGCAAGTCGGCGCAGCTTGGCCTGCACACCTGGCTGCCGGACGCCATGGAAGGCCCGACCCCGGTGTCGGCGCTCATCCACGCGGCCACCATGGTGACCGCCGGCGTCTTCATGGTCTGCCGCCTGTCCCCGGTGTTCGAGTACGCGCCGTCGGCCCTGGAGGTCGTGGCCGTGGTCGGCGCCCTGACGGCCTTCGTCGCGGCAACCATCGGATTCACCCAGTTCGACATCAAGCGCGTCATCGCCTATTCGACCATGAGCCAGCTCGGCTACATGTTCTTCGCGGCGGGCGTCTCGGCCTACGGCGCGGCGATGTTCCACCTGTTCACGCACGCCTTCTTCAAGGCTCTGCTGTTCTTGGGCGCCGGCTCGGTCATTCACGCGCTGCACCACGAGCAGGACATGCGCAACATGGGCGGCGTCTGGAAGAAGATTCCTTTCACCTACGCGGTGATGTGGATCGGCAACCTGGCGCTCGCCGGCCTGCCGTTCTTCGCCGGCTACTACTCCAAGGACATGATCCTGGAGGCGGCCTACGCCTCGGCCAGCCCGGTCGGCAAGTTCGCCTTTGCGCTGGGCATCGCGGCCGCACTTCTGACCGCCTTCTATTCCTGGCGTCTGCTGTTCATGACCTTCCATGGCAAGCCGCGCATGGAGAAGTCGGTGTTCGACCACGCCCATGAGTCGCCGATCGTCATGCTGATCCCGCTGGCGGTGCTGGCACTGGGTGCCCTGTTCGCCGGTGTCGGTTTCCACAACTGGTTCATCGGCCACGACATGGCGCACTTCTGGGGCAAGACCATCCTGGTGCTGCAGGAGAACAACAGCATCGAGGCGGCGCACCATCACACGCCGGCCTGGGTCAAGCTGGCTCCGCTGGTTGTCGGCCTGATCGGTATCGCGCTCGCCTACATCGCCTACATGGCGATGCCGGGCCTGCCGGCCAAGGCGGCGGCGACCTTCCGTGGTGTGCACCAGTTCCTCTACAACAAGTGGTATTTCGACGAGCTGTACGACTTCCTCTTCGTGCGCAGCGCCAAGTATCTGGGCTATGGCCTGTGGAAGTCCGGTGACGGCGCCGTGATCGACGGCGTCGGTCCGGACGGCCTCGCCGCCGCCACCCGCGACGTCGCGGCGCGGGCGAGCCGTCTGCAGTCGGGTTACGTCTACCACTACGCCTTCGCCATGGTGATCGGGGTCGTCCTGCTCGTCGCCTGGCTGTCGATGTTCGGTTGAGCGGTTTGAAGGGGAACAAGAACAATGGCTAGCTGGCCGCTCCTGTCGTTCACGACCTTCCTGCCGCTTGCCGGTGTGGCGTTGATCCTGCTGTTTTGCAGGGGCAACTCCCCGGATGTGGTTCGGAACGTCCGTTACGTCGCGCTTTGGACGACGCTGATCACCTTCGTCCTGTCGCTGTTCATCTGGTTCAACTTCGACCCGCGCAACCCCGGCTACCAGCTGGTGGAGAAGGCGGCGTGGATCCCCGAATTCGGGATCTCCTACCACATGGGCGTGGACGGCATTTCGATGCTGTTCGTGATCCTGTCCACCTTCCTGATGCCGCTGTGCATCCTCTCCTCGTGGGAGGCGGTGCAGACGCGCGTGAAGGAGTACATGATCGCCTTCCTCGTGCTGGAAACCCTCATGGTGGGGATGTTCTGCGCGCTGGATTTCGTCCTCTTCTATATGTTCTTCGAGGGCGTCCTGATCCCGATGTTCCTGATCATCGGTGTCTGGGGCGGCGCGCGCCGCGTCTATGCGGCGTTCAAGTTCTTCCTCTACACGCTGCTCGGCTCGGTGCTGATGCTGCTGGCCATCCTGGCCATGTACTTCGTCGCCGGCACGACCGACATCCCGACCATCACCGCCACGCATTTCCCGCGGTCCATGCAGCTGTGGCTGTGGCTGGCCTTCTTCGCCTCCTTTGCGGTGAAGGTTCCGATGTGGCCGGTGCACACCTGGCTGCCGGACGCCCACGTCGAGGCGCCGACCGCCGGGTCGGTGATCCTGGCCGGCGTGCTGCTGAAGATGGGCGGCTACGGCTTCCTGCGCTTCAACATCCCGATGCTGCCGGAAGCGACCGAGTATTTCGCGCCGCTGATCTACACGCTGTCCATCGTCGCGGTGATCTACACCTCGCTGGTCGCGCTGGCGCAGGAGGACATGAAGAAGCTGATCGCCTACTCCTCCGTGGCGCACATGGGCTTCGTCACCATCGGCATGTTCGCGCTGAACCAGCAGGGCATCGAAGGGTCGATCTTCACGATGCTGTCGCACGGCATCGTGTCGGGCGCGCTGTTCCTGTGCGTCGGCGTGGTCTATGACCGGCTGCACACCCGCGAGATCGTGCGCTACGGCGGTCTCGTGAAGAACATGCCGAAATACGCGGTGATCTTCCTGTTCATGACCATGGCCTCGGTCGGCCTGCCGGGCACCTCCGGCTTCGTCGGCGAGTTCCTGGTTCTGCTGGGCGCCTTCCGCGACAACACCTGGGTCGCCTTCCTGGCCGCCACCGGCATGGTGCTGGGCGCCGCCTACGCGCTGTGGCTGTTCCGCCGCGTCGTGTACGGCAAGATCACCAAGTCGGACGTCCGTTCGATGCTCGACCTCAGCCCGCGCGAGGTGGCGATCTTCCTGCCGCTGGTCGCCGTGGTGCTGTGGATGGGCGTCTATCCGTCGAGCTTCCTGAACGTCACCTCGGCGTCGGTCGGGCAGCTGATCCAGACTTACCAGACGAAGCTGGCCGCCGCGCAAGGCGGCGAGGGCGGCGTCTCCGTCGCCGCGCGCTGAGGGTTTCCGACATGACCGCTGTGTTTCCCGACATCTGGCCGGCCCTGCCGGAGATCTTCCTCGCCTGCGCCGGCATGGCCCTGCTCATGATCGGCGTGTTCCGGGGCGACGGCTTCACGCGCACCATCGGCTACATGACGATGGTCGCGCTGCTGCTCGCCGCCATTCTGACCATGGGCTACGGCTCCGGCCGCGTGGTGACCTTCAACGGGCTGTTCGTGATGGACAGCTTCGGCGTCTTCATGAAGGTGCTGATCCTGGTCGCCGCCGCCCTGTCCGTCCTGATGACGCTCGGGTTCAATGAGCGTGAGAAGATGGCCCGGTTCGAGTTCCCGGTGCTGATGCTGTTCGCCACGCTCGGCATGCTGATGATGGTGTCGGCCAACGACCTCATCTCCCTGTATGTCGGCCTGGAGACGCAGAGCCTCGCGCTCTACGTCGTTGCCGCCTTCCGCCGTGACAACGCCAAGTCGTCGGAAGCGGGCCTGAAGTACTTCGTGCTGGGCTCGCTGTCGTCGGGCATGCTGCTGTACGGCGCCTCGCTGGTGTACGGCTTCGCCGGCACGACCTCCTTCGACAAGATCGCGGCGCTGTTCGCCGGCGGCGCGCATCCGTCGGCGGGTCTGATCATCGGCCTGGTCTTCGTGGCCGCCGGTCTGGCCTTCAAGATTTCGGCCGTGCCGTTCCACATGTGGACGCCGGACGTCTACGAGGGCGCGCCGACCCCGGTCACCGCCTTCTTCGCCGCCGCCCCGAAGGTCGCCGCCATCGCGCTGTTCACCCGCCTGCTGATCGAGCCGTTCGGTCATCTGGTGCACCAGTGGCAGCAGATCATCATCGTCACCTCGATCCTGTCGATGGCGCTCGGCTCCTTTGCGGCGATCACGCAGACCAACATCAAGCGCCTGATGGCCTACAGCTCCATCGGCCACGTCGGTTACGCGCTGGTCGGTCTCGCGGCCGGCACCCAGGAAGGCGTGCGCGGCGTGCTGATCTACATGGCGGTCTACGTCGTCATGAACATCGGCACCTTCGCGGTCATCCTGTGCATGAAGCAGCAGGGCCGCATGCTGGAGGACATCAAGGATCTCGCCGGCCTGTCGCGCACCAACCCGATGCTGGCCGGCGCCATGGCCGTGTTCATGTTCTCCATGGCGGGCATCCCGCCGATGGCCGGCTTCTTCAGCAAGCTGTACGTGTTCCTCGCCGCCATCGAGGCGCAGCTGTACACGCTGGCCGTCATCGGCGTGCTGACCAGCGTGGTGGGCGCCTACTACTACCTGCGCATCATCAAGATCATGTACTTCGATGAGCCGGTGGAGGCGTTCGACAAGATCAACGACGACGGGATGACCGGCATCCTGGTCGCCACCGGCCTGTTTACCCTGCTGTTCTTCGTGGTTCCGGCGCCCGTCCTGAACTCCGCGGCGGCGGCGGCGGCGTCCCTGTTCGCCGGATGACGTACGGTGGGACTCCGGAGGGGGCGCGGCTGCGCCTGCCTCCGGGCTTCCGGGTCGAGGCCTTCGCCTCCGTCGGCAGCACGAACGACGAGGCGAAGGCTTTGGCGCGTTCTGGGGCCGCCGAAGGCACCATCGTCTGGGCCAAGCGCCAGGAAGCGGGCAGGGGACGGCGCGGGCGCGCCTGGACTTCGCCGGAAGGGAATCTTTACACCTCCACCGTCCTGCGCCCCGCCCGATCGCCGGCCGAGGCGGCGCAAATCTCGTTCGTCGCGGCCCTCGCCATCGCCGAGACGGCGGCGGCGGTCCTGCCGGAGACGGCTGATATCCGCTGCAAATGGCCGAACGACGTGCTGGTGAACGGGCGCAAGCTGTCCGGGATCCTGCTGGAATCGGAGGCGGCCCCCGGTGGTGGATTGGCCTGGCTCGTGCTGGGCGTGGGCATCAATCTGCGGCATTTCCCCGAAGGCACGGAGTTCGCGGCCACCGCGCTGGTCGCGGAGGGCGCCCCGGCGATGCAACCCGCCGGCCTGCTGGAAATCTACGCCGAGCAACTGGCACTGTGGTACGCGCGTTGGCTGGAACACGGCTTCGCGCCGGTCCGCTCGGCCTGGATGGCCCGGGCGAAGGGCATCGGCGAACCGGTGGTGGTTCGGCTGTCCGACCGTACGCTGACCGGCATCTTCGCCGATCTGGACAGCGACGGGGTTCTGTTGCTTGATCGGGATGACGGCGCCGGGCGGCAGCGCATCGCCGCCGGAGACGTGTTCTTCCCTCCCGCTGTGGAGACCTGACCCATGCTGCTCGCCATCGACGCCGGCAACACCAACGTGGTGTTCGCGATCTATGAGGGCGACGACCAGCGCGGCATCTGGCGGACCGCGACCGACCAGAAGCGCACCGCCGACGAATACATGGTGTGGCTGACGCATTTGATGGCCCTGAAGGGCCTGCACCCTGCCGACATCGAAAGCACCATCATCGCCAGCGTCGTGCCCGGCGTGACCTTCAATCTGAAGCGCCTGTGCAAGGACCATTTCGGCTGCGAACCGCTGGTCGTCGGGGCGCCGAACGTGGACCTCGGCACCAGGGCGCTGGTCGACAAGCCGGAGGAGGTCGGGGCCGACCGCCTCGTCAACACGGTGGCGGCGGCGGCGACCTACAAGACGCCGTTGATCGTCATCGACTTCGGCACCGCGACGACCTTCGACGTGGTGGACAAGGATGGGAATTACCGTGGCGGCGTCATCGCGCCGGGGCTGAACCTGTCACTGGAGGCCCTGCAGATGGCGGCCTCCAAGCTTCCGCGCGTAGAGATCCAGCAGCCCGGCCACATCATCGGCAAGAACACCATCGAGTGCATGCAGTCCGGCATCTTCTGGGGCTATGTCGGCCTCATCGAGGGGCTGGTCTCGCGCATCCAGGCGGAGTACGGAGAGCCGATGACCGTCGTCGCGACCGGCGGGCTGGGTGTGCTTTTCGCCAAGGCTACCCATGTAATCGAACACACCGACGGCGAGCTGACGCTTCGCGGTCTCCTCCTGATCCACAAGCGCAACACGGCCCAATGACCCAATCCGCCTCCGCTCTCCCCGCCCCGAAGGACGCGGGAGGCGGCGAACCGTTCGCTCCCGAGGATGACTCGCTCTATTTCCTGCCGCTCGGCGGGTCGGGCGAGATCGGCATGAACCTCAACCTCTACGGCCATCGCGGCAAGTGGTTGATGGTCGACCTCGGCATCTCCTTCGCGGACGACACGATGCCGGGTCTCGACGTGATCATGCCGGATCCGGCCTTCATCGCGGAGCGGAAGGACGATCTGGTCGGGCTCGTGGTCACCCACGCGCACGAAGACCATCTCGGGGCGATCCAGTATCTGTGGCCGCAGCTGCGCTGCCCGGTCTACTGCACGCCCTTCACGGCGTCGGTGCTGCGGGCCAAGCTGCACGAGCGCGGGCTGGCCGCCGCGGTGCCGATCACCGAGGTGCCGCTGGGCGAGTCGGTCGAGGTTGGGCCCTTCGCGGTCGAGTATGTGACGGTCACCCATTCCATTCCTGAGCCCAACGCGCTCGCCATCCGCACGCCGGTCGGTACGGTTCTGCACACCGGCGACTGGAAGCTGGACCCGGAACCGCTGCTGGGCGACGCGGCGGACGAGGAACGCCTTCGCCAGATCGGCGACGAGGGCGTGCTGGCGCTGATCGGCGACAGCACCAACGCGCTGGTGCCCGGTTCGTCCGGTTCGGAAGCGGGGGTGCGCAAGGCGCTGACCGAGTTGATCGGCCAGCATCCGGACGTGCGCATCGCCGTCAGTTGCTTCGCCACCAACGTGGCGCGGCTGGAGAGCATCGCCCATGCGGCGGCGGAGCACGGCCGGCATGTCGCGCTGGTCGGGCGTTCCCTGTGGCGGATCAACGAGGCGGCGCGCTCCAACGGCTACATGGCGGAGGTGCCGGCCTTCCTGACGGAGCACGACGCCAACTATGTGCCGCGCGAGAAGCTGGTGCTGATCTGCACCGGCAGCCAGGGGGAGCCGCGCTCGGCGCTTGCCCGCATCGCGTCGGACGACCACCCGCAGGTGACGTTGCAGCGGGGCGACGTGGTGATCTTTTCCTCGCGCGAAATCCCCGGCAATGAGCGTGCCATCGGCCGCATGCAGAACCTGCTGGTCTCGCAGGGCATCAAGGTGGTAACGGCGGACGACGCGCCGGTCCATGTCTCCGGCCACCCGGCGAAGGACGAGTTGGTGCGCATGTACCAGTGGGTGCGCCCGCGCATCGCGGTGCCGGTGCACGGCGAGCAGCGCCACCAACAGGAGCATGCGAAGCTGGCGCAGGGCTGTCAGGTGCCGGAAGCCCTGATCCCGAGCAACGGTGAGTTGATCCGCCTCGGCCCCGGCGGGCCGGCGCGGGTGGTCGCGCATGTCCGGGCCGGGCGTATGGCGCTGGACGGCAAGCGGCTGGTGCCGCTCGACACCGGGCTGATGCGCTCGCGCCACCGCATGGTGCACAACGGCGCCGCCGTGGCCACGCTGGTCATGAACGGCAAGGGCGAGCTGGTCACCGCGCCGCAGGTGGCGGTGATGGGGCTGCTGGACGACTCGGCCGACCGCGACATGCTGCTGGACGTGGTGGACGCGGTGCGCGAGGCGGTCGCCGCCCTGTCGAAGACCGCGCGGATGGACGACGAGCAGGTGCGCAACGCCGCCCGCATCGCCGTTCGCCGCTGTTTCAATGCGACCCATGGCAAGAAGCCGGTGACGGAAGTGCATCTGGTCCGTGTATAAGCAGTTCGGAATTTTCGAGCCCTGAATTTCTGAGCGCTGAGTTTTCGAGCCATTGGGGGAAACATGATCGGAAAGCTGAACCACGTCGCCATCGTCGTGCCGGACCTGCCGGCGGCGACGGCGCTGTACCGCGACACGCTGGGCGCCACGGTGTCGGAGCCGGTGGACCTGCCGCCGCACGGCGTGACCGTGGTGTTCGTCACGCTGCCCAACACCAAGATCGAGCTGCTGCACCCGTTCGGGGAGAAGTCGCCGATCGCCGGTTTCCTGGAGAAGAACCCGTCCGGCGGCATCCACCACATCTGCTACGAGGTGGACGACATTCTGGCCGCCCGCGACCGGCTGAAGGCGCAGGGTGCCCGCGTGCTGGGTGACGGCGAGCCGAAGATCGGCGCGCACGACAAGCCGGTGCTGTTCCTGCACCCCAAGGACTTCGTCGGCACGCTGGTCGAATTGGAGCAGGCGTAAACCCCGAATACTCCTTTTGGGTGCTCCTTTAAGGGGAGGGTGCGATGGGGCTGGTGACGGGGATCTCCGTCTATGTGGTCGTCTGGTGGGTGGTGCTGTTCGCGGTGCTGCCCTGGGGCGTGCGGG
>JAEZID010000417.1 GCA_023416195.1 Pseudomonadota bacterium
TGCCTCGTCCAGCTGTCGCCCGGCGACGGCACGGTGCATCTGGTGCAGCTTCGCCAGGGCCGCTACGAGGCGCCGAACCTCAAGCGCCTGCTCGCCGATCCCGAGGTCACCAAGCTGTTCCACTTCGCCCGCTTCGACGTGGCGGTGATGCAGCAGTATCTGGGCGTGGTCTGCCAGCCGGTCTACTGCACCAAGGTGGCGTCCAAGCTGGTGCGCACCTTCACCGACAAGCACGGGCTGAAGGATCTCGTGAGGGATCTGCTGGGGGTGGAGCTGTCCAAGCAGCAGCAGTCCTCCGACTGGGGCGCCGACGAGCTGACGCCGGAGCAGATGAAGTACGCGGCCTCCGACGTGCTGCACCTGCACGACCTGAAGGCGAAGCTGGACGTGATGCTGGCGCGCGAGGGGCGCGCGCATCTCGCCAAGGCCTGCTTCGACTTCCTGCCGGCGCGCGGCGCGCTCGACCTCGGCGGCTGGGAGCAGCCGGACATTCTGGCGCACTGAGCGTACCCCGACCGGGAATAGTCCCAGCGTCCCGGCCGTTGATGTGACCGCCTTGATTTGACCGGGCGCGCGCCGGTGGGCATACTGCCGCGCGGGTCATGTCCGTTCGTGCATATGCAAATCAGCACGGCGGCATCACACCTGTTTGGATAACTTGAAAGGGGCAAGCGCAGCCTTGACCAGCCTGATCGACCGCCCGGCCGCGACGGATCCGCAGGACACGCTCGCCACGGCCGTGCCCGACCGCGACCTTGCCAGCGCCGTGCGCGTTCTGCGCATGGAGGCCGAGGCCCTGACGGCGCTCGCCGCCAGCCTGGACGGCGCCTTCACCCGCGCGCTCGACACGCTGGCCGGCATCGAGGGCCGCGTCGTCGTCACCGGCATGGGCAAGTCGGGCCATGTCGGGCGCAAGATCGCCGCCACGCTGGCCTCGACCGGCACGCCGTCCTTCTTCGTCCATCCGGGCGAGGCGAGCCACGGCGACCTCGGCATGATCACGCGCGCCGACGCGGTCATCGCCCTGTCCAATTCCGGCGAGACGAACGAGCTGTCGGACGTCGTCGCCTTCACCCGCCGCTTCGCCATTCCGCTGATCGGCGTCACGCGCCGCGCCAACTCCTCGCTGGCCGAGCAGTCGGACATCGCGCTGATCCTGCCGGCCGCGCCGGAGGCCTGCCCGCTGGGCCTCGCGCCGACCACCTCGACCACCATGACGCTGGCGCTGGGCGACGCCCTGGCGGTCGCGCTGCTGGAGCGCCGGGGCTTCACCGCGTCGGACTTCAAGGACCTGCATCCGGGCGGGCAGCTCGGCCGGGCGCTGCTGAAGGTGACCGACGTGATGCACAAGGGAGAGGATATGCCCTTGTGCCGTCTGGACAGCTCGCTGTCCGACGTCATTCTGGAGATGACGGCCAAGCGGCTGGGCTGCGTCGGCGTGCTCGACGGCGCCGGCGCGCTGGTCGGCGTGATCACCGACGGCGACCTGCGCCGCCATCTGGCGCCGGAACTGCTGGTGGAGCGCGCCGACAGCATCATGTCGCCCCGGCCGAAGACGATCCGCCCCAAGGCGCTCGTCGTCGAGGCGCTGCGGGAGATGAACGAGAAGCAGATCACCACCCTGTTCGTGATCGAGGCGGACCGGCCGCTGGGCGTCGTGCACATCCACGACTGCCTGCGCGCCGGCGCGGCCTGAGCGGCGGGACGGAATAGGAAAGAGCCATGAGCGCGCACGACCTGCGAACGGACGAGAGGCCGCGGACCGGGGCACCGGCTCCGGCGCGCCCCCCTGCGCGTCCCCCCGCGCCGGCCGCGCGCGCCCACCGGCGCCGGGAAATCCGGCCGGTCAGCCGCGTCTACAGCCGCTTCGTCACCATGATGAAGGTCGTCCTGCCGGCGGCGGCGCTGGCCCTGATGGCCCTGCTCGCCGCGTGGCCGTCCCTGACCGAGCTGCCGACCCCGAAGATCTCCGCCGACAAGGGGCAGCTGGAAATGATCAAGCCGCGCTACATCGCGGCGGACGAGCACAACCAGCCCTTCTCCGTGGTCGCCGCCCAGGCCGACAAGTCGGCCGACCAGCCGGACATCATCCTGCTCGACCAGCCGGAAGCGGAGATGACCCAGAACGACGGCGCCTGGGTGACCATCCGGTCCGACAAGGGCTGGTACGATCAGACCACCGGCATTCTGAAGATGCGCGGCAACGTCCGCATCCTGCGCGACGACGGCAACGAGTTCACGACGACGGAGGCCGACGCCGACGTGCGCAAGGGCACCGCCTGGGGCGACCAGCATGTGGAAGGGCAGGGGCCGCAGGGCGTCATCAACGCCCAGGGCTTCCGCCTGTCCGACCGTGGCAAGACCGTGGTGTTCCTGAACCAATCCAAGGCCGACGTTCAGGCCGCCGAACGTCCGGGAGGTAAGAAGCGTTGAGTGCACGGACCCTCACGGCGGGGGCGGCGCTGGCCGCCCTGCTGGCGCTGGCCGCCCTGCTGGCGCTGTCACCCCATTTCGCGTTCGCCCAGGGGCTTCCCGGCATGTCCGGCAGCGGCGGCATGCCCGTCGAGGTCAACGCCGACCAGGCCATCGAATGGCACCAGGACGTGCGCGCCTATGTGGCGCGCGGCAACGCCTCGGCCAAGCGCGGCGACACCACGCTGTATGCCGACGTGCTGACCGCCTACTACCGCGAGGTTCCCGGAAAGGGGAACGAGGTGTTCCAGCTGGTCGCCGACGGCAACGTGAAGATTCTCGGCAATGCCCAGCAGGTGTTCGGCGACCGCGGCGTCTACGACGTGGACAAGCAGGTGGCCGTGGTCACCGGCCGGAACCTGAAGCTGGTCACCAAGACCGACGTGGTGACCGCCCGCGACAGCCTGGAATATTACGAGGCCCGCGAGATGGCCGTGGCGCGCGGCGACGCCGTGGCGACGCGCGGCAACGACACGCTCCGCGCCGACGTGCTGATCGGCCAGTTCAAGAAGGGGCCGGACGGCGCGACGGTGATGGAGCGGATCGACGGCTCCGGGAACGTGGTCGTCACCACCGCCACCGACGTGGCCCTGTCCGACAAGCTGGTCTATTCGGTCGCCGACGAGACGGCGGTGCTGATCGGTGACGTGAAGATCACGCGGGGCGACAACCAGCTGAACGGCGAAGCGGCCGAGATGAACATGAAGACGAAGATCAACCGGGTGATCGCCGGCCCGGCGACCGGCGGCCGGGTGTCGGGTCTGCTCATCCCCGGCCAGGGCCAGCAGCCGGGCGCCGCGCCCACCCCCGCCCCGGCGCCGGGCAAGCCGGCCGCGAAGCCCTGACCCCCGGTAGCGAACCCATGGCCATGGACATCGAAAACAGGCCCGATCTGGCCGCCACGGCGGCGGACGGCGGGCCGGCCCAAAGG
>JAEZID010000500.1 GCA_023416195.1 Pseudomonadota bacterium
ACTCCGACCAGCGCCGCCAGCGCCGCCCCGCCGAGCCCGAGCCGCAAGGCGATGCCGCCGACGTCCGCCGCGTCGGCCGCCAGCAGCGCCGCGACCAGCCCGGCCGCCACGACCGCCAGGGCGAAGGCCCTAGAGAGAGAAGACGAATTCGTCATACCCGATCCCCTTCTCGGTCAGCAGGCTGACGACGGCGGCGAAGGCCGCCTCCATCCCCTGCTTCCGGTCGGCGTGCTGATTTTCGATGTCGAGCAGCGTGCGGTAGAGAGGCACCACCTTGTCGATGGCGGCGCGGTCCGGCACCCGGCGCGAGGAGTGGTAGCCGACCAGCCGCCCGTTCACGTCGTAGCTGGGCGTGACGTGGGCGAAGACCCAGTAATGGTCGCCGTTCCGCGCCCTGTTGACGACGTAGGCGAAGATCTCCTGACCGGCGCCCAGCGTGTCCCACAACAGCTTGAAGACGCAGCGCGGCATGTCCGGATGGCGCACGATGGAGTGCGGCGCCCCCATCAGTTCCGCCTCCGTGTAGCCGGCCACGCGCTGGAAGACGCGGTTGGCGTAGGTGATCCGGCCCTTCAGGTCGGTCTTCGAGACGATCACCTCGTCCACATCGAAGAACCGCTCCACCCCCGTCAGGGCAACGTCGCGTCGTGCCATGCTGTTGCGGTCGCCGGCCGGACGGCACGGCACCCCTTATCGTTTGGGTTGTGTTACAGGACGTTCATTCCAAATCCGCACGCTGCCCGACAGAGCGGCGCGGGAGCCCGCAAGTTAAGGGCCAGGGACGTTACGGAAAAGTTTAAATTTGTTGCCGCGATGAAATGTCTCCATCGCGGAACCGAATGGATCGGTCGCGATCACTCCGGCGGGTAGGGAACGGTCAGCAGCCGTCCGGCCGGCGGGTTGTCGATCATGGCGATCATGCCGTCGGGCCAGCGCACCTCAATGCGCTCCACCGCATGGACGTTGCCGAGTCCGAAATGGGCGACCGGCTCCATCTCGCACAGATAGCCGGACCCGGCGCAGACGGCGCGGCGCTGGCGGCGTCCGCCGGCAAAGCAGGTGACCACCGCCCCGCGCGCCGGCGCGCCGTGCGGGGTCAGCGGCAGCACGCGCATCCAGCCGTTGTTGTTGGGCGCCGTGCGGTAGAGCGACAGCGGCTGCGCCGTGCCGTCGCCGTGGGCGATCAGCAGTTCCAGCCGGCCGTCGCCGTCGATGTCGGCCACCGCCGCGCCGGTCCCCATGCCCTTGGGCTCCAGCGCGTCGCCCAGATCGATCTCCCGCCATTCGTCGTCGCGCCGGGCGAACAGGCGGTTGGGCTCGCCGTGCAGGTTGAAGAACAGCTCCTCGTAGCCGTCGTTGTCGAAGTCGGCGGCGATCACCGTCGCGACCCGGCCGGGGAAGGACATGTCGGCGTTCGCCGCGTCCACGAAGCCGCCGCCGGAGCGTTGCAGGAACAGCCGCTGCGGCCCCTCCCACGTCCCCACCAGCAGGTCGAACACCCCGTCGCCGTCCGCGTCGAACGCCACCACCGCGCGCGCGGCGAAGCGGGAATCGGCGATGCCGCGCTCCTCGGCGATCTCCTCGAAGGTGCCGTCGCCCAGGTTGCGGAACAGGAAGTTGGGGTTGCCCTCGTTGCAGGCGAACAGGTCCATGCGGTCGGACAGGAACGGCAGGCTGACCAGCCCGCGCCCGGCGGCGATCATGTCGATGCCCGCCTCCTCCGCCGCGTCCTCCAGCCGGCCGCGCCGGCTCAGCTCGAACAGGCGGAAGGGCGCGCCGTCCAGCGCCACGACGAAGCCGTAGCGCCCGTGCCCGTGCCGGTCGAGCGCGGCGACCGAACGGCCGGCGACGCGGTTGGCCATGCCGGCGTTCTCCGGTTGGGCCAGCAGGTCGAGCCAATGCTTGCCGAAGCACGCGAACAGCCGGTCGCTCATCTCCTTCGGCCCGCTCGCGCGGTCGGAGTTGAGGACGTAAATCTCCTCGCGCCCGTCGCCGTCCACGTCGGCGGCGGCGGCGGCGACGGCGCAGCCCGTGGGGTCGGCCAGCAGCGGGTCGGCGATGTCGACCAGCGCCTCGCCGTTCCACTTCAGGATGAGGTTGTTGGTGCGATAGCCCGTGACCACCAGTTCGAACGCGCCGTCGCCGTCCACGTCGGTCACCGCGATGCCGTTCGACAAGCGCGGTTCGTTGCCGGCGATCAGCCGCGAGCTATCGATGAACATCGATTGCCTTCCCCCGTCCCGTGATGGCCGCCCGTGGTTCGGGCTTGTTCTTCGTAGATACCCCTTCGAGCGTCGGGCGTAAACCCGGACGGAGGTTCAATGCCGACGCGAGGGCGGATGTATGCCGGGCAGTTGTGAGGGAGTCGCCGGAAAGCGCGCCGTTCGGGTCGGACCGTCGGGGAAAACGGCCCGTGCACGCGGAACGTCTGGATCCCCGCTTTCGCGGGGATGACGCAGAGCCATGGAAAAAGCGGCTACCGCCGCTTCTTGATGCCGCCGTTGGTCAGGGCGTTGCCGCCGGCCGCCAGCTTGACGGGTTCGTCCCCGTCGTCCTCATCCCTGTCGCCCTTGGTCTCGGCCTTGCCGTTGGCGGAACCGCCGGCCGGCTTGGCGTCGCCCGGCTTCGCGGCGGGCTTGCCCAGGTCCTTCGGCGCCTTCACAGCGTCGCGGCTCGGCAGCTCGATGTTCAGCTCCAGGGTCGAGCAGTCGCCGCCGCGGTCCAGCTTGACCTCGACCTTGTTCTGGTCGATGTCGATGTACTTGGCGATGACCGACAGAAGTTCCTGCTGGAGCATCGGCAGATAGTCCGGCCCCGTGCGCCCGGCGCGCTCGTGGGCCATGACGATCTGCAACCGCTCCTTGGCCTGCACGGCGGAAGGCCGCGCCGCCGCGCGAAAGAAATTGAAGATGCTCATGCGGTCCTCCGCAGGAGGCGGCTGAACAGGCCCTTCTTCTGGGGCGTGACGAAGCGGTGCTCCACATCCTCGCCCAGGAAGCGGGAGACCGCGTCGGTGTAGGCCTGGCCGGCGTTCGACGCCTCGTCCAGGATCACCGGCATGCCGACGTTGGAGGCGCGCAGCACCGCCTGGCTTTCCGGAATGACGCCCAACAGGTTGATCGACAGGATCTCCAGCACGTCGTCCACCTTCAGCATCTCGCCCTTCTCCACCCGCTCCGGGTCGTAGCGGGTGAGGAGAAGCTGCTGGGTGACCGGCTCCAGCCCCTGCTCCGCCCGGCGCGAGCGGGAATTCAGCACGCCCAGGATGCGGTCGCTGTCGCGCACCGAGGAGACCTCGGGGTTGGTCACGATGATCGCGTGGTCGGCGAAGTACAGCGACATCAGCGCGCCGCGCTCGATGCCCGCCGGGCTGTCGCAGAGAACGTAATCGAACTCCTTGGTCAGCTCGTTCAGAACCTTCTCGACGCCCTCCTTGGTCAGGGCGTCCTTGTCGCGGGTCTGCGAGGTCGGCAGGATGTACAGGTTCTCGATGCGCTTGTCCTTGATCAGCGCCTGGCTCAGCTTCGCTTCGCCGTTGATGACGTTGATGAAGTCGAACACCACGCGCCGCTCGCAGCCCATGACGAGGTCAAGATTGCGCAGGCCGACGTCGAAGTCGATCACGACCGTCTTGAAGCCGCGCAAGGCGAGTCCGGTCGCGAAAGCGGCGGACGAGGTCGTCTTGCCGACGCCGCCCTTGCCGGAAGTCATGACGATGATCTTGCCCAACGGAGCTTCTCCCACGTTCCTAAAAGTTGCCGCCAACAGGTCCAGTTACAGGCATGTCACGCTTACAGGGGTTCCATGTGCAGATAGCCGTCGCGCAGGAAGATCTGCACCGGCTTCTTCAGCACGTCGTCCCCGATGTCCTCGCTGACGCGGTAGAGCCCGGCGACCGAGACGACCTCCGCGTCCAGGCTCTGGCAGAAGATGCGCGCGGTCTGGTCGCCCGACACGCCGGCCAGCGCCCGGCCGCGCAGCGCGCCATAGACATGGATGTGCCCGTCGGCCACCACCTCCGCCCCCGGCGAGACCGAGGAGGTGATGACCAGATCCGTCTTCTCCGCGTAGATCTGCTGGCCGGAGCGCACCGGCTCCGTCACCACCAGCGTCGGGCGGTGAACCACGACCGGTTCCGGCGGCGGGGCCGGCTGGGCCGGAGCGGAGGCCGCCTGCGGGTCGGCGGTGCGCGCGGACTCCAGCTTCGCGGCGCGCCCGGCCGGCATCGGCGTCAGGCCGGCGGCCAGCGCCCCCTCCTGCACCGCGCGCGGGCCGCCCTGGAAGCCGACCGGCAGCAGGTACAGCGCGCGCAGGTTGGTGACCAGCGCCGCCACGTCGAAGCGCGGCGTCTCCTCGCTCAGGTCGTCGAAATCCAGCACCACCGGCGCGTTGCGGAAAAAGTTCGGCGCCTGCCGCACCTTGACCGACAGCTGCGGAAAGAACTCCGGCGAGAGCGGGTCGCTGACCTTCAGCACCATCATGGTGAAGGAATTGCCCCGCAACTGGAACGGCGCGTCCCGTTCCGTCGCCTGCCTGGCGCTGCTCACCGCTGCCATCCTGATTGGTTCCCGCCGATCCGTCTCGTCCACTGCCCGGCCCATCGGCGCTCTGCCAGGGCGGAAGGATTAATCCCATCCGCGTTCTAGCGGTGCGCACCCGGTCCGTTCAAGCACTTCCCGGTTCCGAAGGAGTGACAACCGCAGGCCACACGCTCGGCGCACCGCATCGGCCGACAGCCGATCCGTTCGTATAGCCAACGTGTTGCGTCGGTAGCCTACCCCACCACAAGGTATGGTAACGGAAGTCGATTTGGGGAGCAAAGGGTTTCAGCGGCGCAAAACCTTTCGAATACTACGCGCCCTTTCCGCTGCGGACACCCTCAGGAAGAGCGTTCTTGCGCTAATCATGCTCGTTCTTGGGCGCAAGTCTGCGGTCCGGCATCGCTTTCGACACCCGCAAGCGCTGCGGACACCGTCGTCGAGCGCGCCGCTTCAGGCGTCCATGCCGCCCCCTGCGACGGCAGGTCGCGCCCCGGACCCGAACGGCGAGCGCCGGCCCGTTCGGGGCATCGCCTTTCGGAGCGCCGCCCCGGACGGGCCTGACCTTTCGGCTCGTCAGGCCCTCCTGCGACTCTCCCACAACATCTTGTATGAACCTTTTGCGACCGTCGCAATTTCTCCTGACGGCAAGCGTTACAAAGACTATCTTAAGCGTGCGAGGTTCAACCCGTAAACGAAGAGGTCCGCTTGCATCCTCCTTCGTTCATCCGCCGCCCTCATCCGCCCGCGCCCCCGCCTGGGCTTCCCCGGCGCGGGTTCGGCAGACGGGGCGCACGCCTCGCACCGGCAAGCCCGTTTCAGGCACAGCTGTCGCCGCGCGACATCACGAACCTCCCGCCCCGCGCGGGGGTTTTTTTGTGCCCGGAGCGCCGCCAACCAACGTGACGTGAGGAGAGCGACATGGCCAAGCGCCAGAGCAAAGGCAGCGCTGTCACGGCGAGCGAGTCCAAGGTCCACCCGCTGTTCCCCGCCACCGGCTGGGATCCGCTGGGCATGGGCGACGACCGTCGCGACCAGAGCTATCTCCGGAAGGTCAAACCGCAAAGCCCCAACCAGGGCCGCCTGATGGAGGCGATCCGGGACCACAGCCTCGTGGTCGCCCTGGGGCCGGCGGGCACGGGCAAGACCTATCTGGCGATCTCCTCCGCCGTCGAAGCCCTGGAAGCGGGCAAGGTGGACCGCATCGTGCTCTCCCGCCCGGCCATCGAGGCGGGCGAGAGCATCGGCTATCTGCCGGGCGACATGCACGAGAAGATGGCTCCCTTCCTGCGCCCGCTCTACGACGCGCTGAGCGAGCGGCTGGGGTCCAAGCGGCTGCGCGCCCTGATGGCCGAGGGCACCATCGAGATCGCGCCGGTCGGCTTCATGCGCGGTCGCACGCTGAACAACGCCTTCGTGGTGATCGACGAGGCGCAGAACTGCACCTACGCGCAGATCAAGATGCTGCTGACGCGCCTGGGCTGGCATTCCACCATGGTGCTGACCGGCGACCCGGACCAGTCCGACCTTCTGGACAACCTGTCCGGACTGTCGGAGATCGCCCGCCGGCTGGAGGCGGTGGAGGGCATCGAGGTCGTCCGCCTGACCGAGACGGACATCGTCCGCCATCCGCTGGTCGCCAGCATGCTGACCGTCCTCTGAGGATGGGACGATAAAGAACCGGCGGGAGGCCACCGGCCTTCCGCCGG
>JAEZID010000550.1 GCA_023416195.1 Pseudomonadota bacterium
TCCGCCGTGTCGTGGTCGTATTCGTAGCCCTTGCCGTAGCCGATCTGCTTCATCAGCTTGGTCGGCGCGTTCAGGATGTGCTTGGGCGGCATCAGCGATCCGGTCTCCTTCGCCGCGCGCACCGCGCCCTTGTACGCCGTGTAGGCCGCGTTCGACTTCGGCGCCGTGCCCAGATAGATGACCAGCTGCGCGATGGCCAGTTCGCCCTCCGGGCTGCCCAGCCGCTCGTAGGCCTCCCACGCCGCCGTCGCCTGGGTCAGCGCGTTGGGGTCGGCCATGCCGATGTCCTCGACCGCGAAGCGCGTCAGCCGCCGCGCGATGTAGCGCGGGTCCTCGCCGCCCTCCAGCATGCGGGCGTACCAGTACAGCGCCGCGTCCGTGTCCGACCCGCGCAGCGACTTGTGCAGCGCGCTGATGAGGTTGTAGTGCCCTTCCTGCGCCTTGTCGTAGATCGGCGCCCGGCGCTGGATCGTCGTCGCCAGTCCGTTGTTGTCCAGCACGGTGCCTTCCGGCAGCGCGAACAGCTCCTCGCACAGGTTCAGGCAGAAGCGCCCGTCGCCGTCCGCCATGGCCTTCAGCGCGGCGCGCGCGTCGGCGTCCACCGGCAGGGGGCGGCCCATCTCCGCCTCCGCCCGCGCCAGCAGTTTTTCCAGCGCCGCGTCGTCCAGCCGGTTCAGCACGAACACCTGGGCGCGCGACAGCAAGGCGGCGTTCAGCTCAAAGGACGGATTCTCGGTGGTCGCTCCCACCAGCGTGACCGTCCCGTCCTCCACATAGGGCAGGAAACCGTCCTGCTGGGACCGGTTGAAGCGGTGGATCTCGTCGATGAACAGCAGCGTGCCGTGACCCGCCGCGCGCCGCGCCTTGGCGGCGTCGAACACCTTGCGCAGGTCGGCCACGCCGGAGAAGACCGCCGACAGCGGCTCGAAATGCAGATCGGTCGATTGCGCCAGCAGCCGCGCGATGGTCGTCTTGCCGCAGCCCGGCGGCCCCCACAGGATCATGGAGGCCAGCCGCCGCGCCGCCACCATGCGCCCCAGCGGGCCGTCGGGCTTCAGCAGATGCTCCTGCCCGACGACCTCGTCCAGGGTGCGCGGGCGCAGCCGGTCGGCCAGCGGACGCGGCGCGCCCGCCTCGAACAGCCCGCCGCCGGTGTCCCCGCGCCGGCTCATGTCAGCGAACCGCCGCCCCGCACCGCTGGTAGCACTGGCGCAGCGAATACTGGCAATTGTCGGTCGGCGTGAAGGGCGCCAGCCGGTCCGGACGCTCGGCACCGCTCTGCGAGCGGGCGGCGACCGAATCCATGCAGGAATTGTTGCTGCGCTCGCACTGCGCCCGGCACGAGTCGTCGCCGTCCACCCCGCCATTCAGGCGCAGCGACTGGTCGTCTGTGCCTTGGCTGGGGGTGCCCTGATTGGGGGCCGGCGTGGCGCGCGGTGCGGGAGCCGGCGTGGCCGGGGCGGCGGTCGTCGCGGGACTGCCGGCGACCGGGCCGGAACGCCGCGCCGGCGCGTCCGAACAGGCGGACAGCGCGACCAGGGCAAGGGCCAGCATCGGCCCCAGAATGGTGATCGGACGGAACATCTCGGCTACGGCTCCCATTGTTCTTGCGAGGCCATTGTTCTTGTCGGGAAGGTCCGCGCTGGACCCCCACGGGTTCGGGCCCCAATATGCCGGGAACGCCAGTGATAAGGGAATGACCCAAATGAACCCCAACAACGGAGGACAGCCTCCACGCCGTCGTAGCTCGGTCGCGATTTTCGCGGCGCTTCTGATTGGCGGACTGCTGCTCCTCGTCGTCCGCATGCTCTCCGTGCCGACGGTCAGCCTCGGCGAAGTCATTCTGCCGCTGCTGGCCGGCGTCGGCATGGCCGCCGCCATCGCCGTGATCGTCATGCGCGACCGGCGCGAGCGCAACGCCCTGCCCCCGTCCGAGCGCGACACGCAAGATCGTGGAATGCCGCGCTAGGCGCGGCATTTCCCTCACACGAACTTGAAGCTCAGCAGGCCGCCGATGACGATCACCAGCAGCACGGTGGTCACCAGCATCAGCCGCTTCTCGATGATGTCGCGCACCTGCGGCCCGTAAAAGTGCAGCAGGATCGCGATCATGTAGAATCGTGAGAACCGCGCCACGATCGAGCACAGGATGAACACCGTCAGGTCCAGATGGGCGAATCCGGCGGTGATCGTCAGGAGCTTGTAGGGAATCGGCGTGACGCCCTTCAGGATCAGGAACCAGGGGCCGAACTCGGCAAACATGTCCTGGAAGCGCTGGAACGAATCCTGGGCGTTGTAAAAATCGATGATCAGCCGGCCGACGCTCTCGAACAGGTAGAAGCCGACCGCGTATCCGAACAGCCCGCCGATCAGCGAGGCCAGCGCGCAGATGTTGGTGTAGCGCCAGAGCTTCTTCGGCTCCGACAGGCACATCGGCACCAGCATGATGTCCGGCGGCAACGGAAAGAAGGAGCTTTCCGCGAAGGACACCCCAGCCATCCACCACACGGCGTCCTTGCGTGCGGAAAGCTGCAAAATGCGATTGTAGAGAGGTCTCAGCATGCGGCGCGCGGCGCCCCCTGGGAAGTGACGGGATCCAGAAACCGGAAACCCTCCCTCCGGGGATGAACCCGAAGGGAGGGCCGGCCAACATACTAAACCCGACATTCCTATATCGGTTGCCGCTGCCGCGATGGCAACGACACCGATTGGGCTAAATTCAGCCCTCGGTCTCTTCGTCGGCGATCTCCACCGGGCCCGAATCCTGGCCCTTGGCGTCGACGTCGCGGTCGACCAGCTCGATCACCGCCATGGCGGCGGCGTCGCCGTAGCGGAAGCCGGCCTTCAGGACGCGGGTGTAGCCACCCTGGCGGTCCTTGTAACGGTCGGCGATCACGGTGAACAGCTTGGTCACCATCGCGTCGTCGCGCAGCTGCGCGAAGGCGAGACGGCGATTGGCGAGGCCGCCCTTCTTGCCGAGCGTGATCAGAC
>JAEZID010000561.1 GCA_023416195.1 Pseudomonadota bacterium
GCCTCGGCCATCGGATATTCGTCGGTCAATGTGACGTGAATGCGGGCCTGCATGCCCGGCGGCGTGATCGCCTTCAGCCGCTCCAGCGCGCCGCCCGTCAACGCCATCGTCGGCTGGCCGGAGGGCAGGTTCACCACCCCCATGTCGCGCCAGAACACGCCGGCCTTGAACCCGGTGCCCAGCGCCTTGGAGCAGGCTTCCTTGGCGGCGAAGCGCTTCGCGTAGCTGGCCGCCCGCGCGCTGTGCCGCCCGGCGGCGCTCGCCCGCCGCTCCGATTTCGCGCGCTCCACGTCGGTGAAGATGCGGTCGATGAAGCGGTCGCCGAAGCGGTCGAGCGACTGCTCGATGCGGCGGATGTCGATCAGGTCGTTGCCGATGCCCAAAATCATGCGCGCCCCATCACAGCCGAGAGTCCTTCATCAGGGCGCGCATGCGCTGGATGGCGTTGCCCAGCCCGACGAAGATCGCCTCGCCGATCAGGAAATGGCCGATGTTCAGCTCCACGATGGTCGGAATGGCCGCCACGGCGCCCACCGTCTCGTAATTCAGCCCATGCCCGGCGTGGCATTCCAAGCCAATGGCCTCGGCGTGCGCGGCGGCGCAAACGATGCGCGCCAGCTCCGCCTCGCGCTCCGCCCCGGCCGGCGCGTCGCAATAGGCGCCCGTGTGCAGTTCCACCACCGGGGCACCCAGCGCCTTCGCCGCGTCGAGCTGCGCCGGCTCCGGGTCGATGAACAGCGACACCCGCACGCCCGCGGCCCCCAGCTCGCTCACATAGCGCGTCAGGTGATCGTAGTTGCCGACGACGTCCAGCCCGCCTTCCGTCGTCACCTCGGTCCGCTTCTCCGGGACGAGACAGGCGGCGTGGGGCCGGGTGCGCAGGGCGATGCCCAGCATTTCCTCCGTCGCCGCCATCTCCAGGTTCAGCGGCAGGGCAACCTCGGCCCGGAGCCGTTGGATGTCCGAATCGATGATGTGGCGCCGGTCCTCGCGCTGATGCGCGGTGATGCCGTCGGCTCCGGCCTCGGCGGCGAGCTTCGCGGCGCGCACGGGATCCGGGGCGCGCCCGCCCCGCGCGTTGCGGACGGTCGCCACATGGTCGATGTTCACGCCGAGGCGAAGATGACGGGGCATGGGACAGAACTCCGGAATCCCACCGTCCCGCGCAAGACCGGCGAGGCTCGGTGTTCCCGTCTATATAGCGGTGGTGCGGCTTCCCGTCACGCCCTCATCCCCGGAGAGGCGATTACGCCACCACGATCCGCGCCGCGAGCGCCTTCAACTCGTCCATCGGCGGGTTGTTGCGCGGCCAAACCAAGTCGGCCCCGTCGCCCTCGTAGCGCGGCACGACATGGATGTGGATGTGCGGCACCGTCTGCCAGCCAGCCGCCTTGTTGGCCTGAAGCAGCGTGATGCCCTCCGGCGCGAACGCCGCCTGCACGGCCTTCGCCACCCGATGCACGGTGCGGAACAGGGCCGCCGCCTCGTCCTCGCTCACATCAAGAATGGTCGGCGCCGGCCGCTTCAGCGCCACAAGCACATGGCCGGGATTGACCTGCCCCGCGTCCATGAAGGCGAAGGTCTGTTCGTCCTCATAAACCTTGGCGCAGGGCAGTTCACCCGCGATCAGGCGGCTGAAGATGGTCGTCTCGGACATGTCAGCGCCCCCTTGCGCGGTCCACGGAGTTGATCGCCGGGGTCGCGCGCAGCGCCGCCATGATGTTGGTCAGGTGCTTGGCGTCCTTCACGTCGATGTCGATCAGCAGCTCGAAGAAATCGGTGTTCCGGCTGGTGATCTTCAGGTTCGTGATGTTGCCGCCGTTCTTGCCGATCACCGTGGACAGGGTGCCGAGCGAACCCGGCTCGTTGTTCACCACCAGGGTGATGCGGCCGACATGCTCCTCGGGGTTGTCGGGGCCGATGTCCCAGGCGACGTCGATCCAACGCTCCGGCGATTCGTGGAAGCTCTCCAGCGTCTCGCAGTCGATGGTGTGGATCGTCACGCCCTTGCCCGTGGTCACGATGCCGACGATGCGGTCGCCCGGCAGCGGGTGGCAGCAGCGGGCGTAATGCACGGCCATGCCGGGAATCAGCCCCTTGATCGGCAGGGGCGAATCCTTGCCCTTGTGCTTGGGCTTCGGCTTCGGGATGGTGATCGCGTTCCTGTCGTCGCCTTCCTTCGGCGTCGAGACTTGCGGCTTGTGGCCGGGGAAGACGGCGTGGAAGACCTCGCGGCCCGAATGCAGGCCGGATCCGACGCTGGCCAGCAGATCCTCGGAACTCGGCTGCTGGAAGATCTTAATGACCCCGTCCAGCGCCTTTTCCGAAAACTCGTAGCCTTCCGCCTTGAACTGGCGTTGCAGGATCGCGCGGCCCAGTTCGACATACTGCGCGCGCTGCTGGGTGCGCAGGAACTTGCGGATGCGCGCCCGCGCCTTGCCGGTGACGACGAAGCGCTCCCACCCCGGAACGGGCGTCTGCGCCTTCGACGTGATGATGTCGACCTGATCG
>JAEZID010000577.1 GCA_023416195.1 Pseudomonadota bacterium
GTTCAGGCCCGCCGATGCGAACAAACAACCTGATGATGCCGCAACTTCGCGTCCTTCGGCCAGATCGGCGAGGCGCCGTCCGGAACTCCCGCAAACCAATTCCGTTGGCGAAGGGGTGCGGCGCGGTGACCGGGGTGCTTGGATGGCGTCGGCGATTGAGGATTACGCGCTGCTCGGCGATTGCGAAACCGCTGCCCTGGTGTCGCGTGACGGGTCCATGGACTGGCTGTGCTGGCCGCGTTTCGATTCCGACGCCTGCTTCGCGGCACTGCTCGGCGGGCCGGAGCATGGCCGCTGGCTGGTGGCGCCGGAAGGTCCGGTGGCGCGGAGCACCCGGCGGTATCGGGGCGACACGCTGATTCTGGAAACCGACTTCGAAACGGCCGATGGCGCGGTGACGGTGATCGACTTCATGCCGCCGCGCGGCAACGCGTCGGACGTGGTGCGGATCGTGGCGGGGCGCGCGGGGCGCGTCACCATGCGCACCGAACTGATCATCCGCTTCGGCTACGGCTGCGTGGTGCCCTGGGTGACCCGGCTGGAGGCGGGCGGGCTGAAGGCCGTCGCCGGGCCGGACATGCTGGTTTTGCGCACGCCCGTTCCCCTGCACGGCGAAAAGCTGACCTCGGTCGCCTCCTTCACCGTTTCGGCCGGCGAACGGGTGCCCTTCGTCCTGACCTATTCCCCCTCGTACCAGATCGCGCCGGAGCCGGTGGACGCGGAACTGGCGCTGCGCGAGACGGAGGCGTTCTGGCAGGACTGGATCGGCCGCTGCACCTACAACGGCCGGTGGGCCGAAGCCGTCCGCCGCTCCCTCATCACGCTGAAGGCGCTGACCAACCGGCCGACCGGCGGCATCGTCGCGGCGGCCACGACCTCGCTGCCGGAACAGCTGGGCGGCGTGCGCAACTGGGACTACCGGCATTGCTGGCTGCGCGATTCCACCTTCACGCTCCAGGTGCTGATGAACGCCGGCTTCTACGAGGAGGCGGACGCGTGGCGCGACTGGCTGCTGCGCGCCGCCGCCGGTAACCCGGACCACCTCCAGATCATGTACGGGCTGGCGGGCGAGCGGCGGCTTCTGGAATGGGAGGCGGACTGGCTGCCCGGCTATGAGGGCGCCAAGCCGGTGCGCATCGGCAACGCTGCCGCGTCGCAGCTTCAGCTCGACGTGTATGGGGAACTGATGGACACGCTGCATCAGGCCCGGCGCGGCGGCCTCGGCCGGAACGAAGCGGGTTGGACGTTGCAACGGGCGCTGCTGAACCAGCTCGAACGGATTTGGGACCGGCCGGACGAAGGCATCTGGGAAACCCGCGGCGGGCGCCGGCACTTCACCTTTTCCAAGGTGATGGCCTGGGTCGCCTTCGACCGGGGGATCAAGAGCGTCGAGCAGTACGGCGTGGAAGGCCCGATCGACCGCTGGAAGACCCTGCGCCGGCGCATCCACGAGGATGTCTGCGCCAAGGGCTACGACGCCGAAGCGGGCTGCTTCGTGCAATCCTACGGAGCCAAGGAGCCCGACGCCGCCCTTCTGCTGTTGCCCATCGTCGGTTTCCTGCCCGCCGAAGACCCGCGCGTGCGCGGCACCGTCGCCGCCGTCGAACGTCACCTGCTGAAGGACGGCTTCGTGCGACGCTACGACACGGAAAAGGCCGTTGACGGGCTGCCGCCCGGCGAAGGGAGCTTCCTGGCGTGCAGCTTCTGGCTGGTGGACGCCTATGTCCTGCAAAACCGCCGCGCGGAGGCGCTGGAACTGTTCGAACGGCTGCTGGGACTGTGCAACGATCTGGGCCTGCTGTCGGAGGAATACGACGCGCGGGCGGGGCGCCTCGTCGGCAACTTCCCGCAGGCCTTTTCGCACATCGCCCTGGTGGATTCGGTTCACAACCTGACCCGCGACGCCGAACCGGCCAAGCAGCGTTCGAATGACGGAAGCCAGGAGCGCGCGTGAGCCGTTCCATTGTGGTTCGAAAGCCGTTTTAAAGCAAAACTCGACATTGTGGCCGCACGGGAAGTAAAATCGGCGCGGCGAAGCCCAATATTGTCATGCCTTGATTGCCGCCGTTTTGGTCGATGCTTCCTCCGATTGGGAGGGCGCATGGCACAGGCGAAAATCGCTGTCTTCACAGCCACGATGCACGACAAGGGTTTGGAACCCTGGATCACGGACGGCACGCCGGAGGGAACGCGCCTGCTGGCCGACATCCGACCCGGCGCGATGGGCAGCGCGCCCCAGGACGCCGCCGTCGCCGGCGGCAAGGTCTTCTTCACGGCGGACGATGGCCGGCACGGGCGCGAACTCTGGGTCACGGACGGCACCGAAGACGGAACCTGGATGTTCGACGCGGCGGCCGGTATCGCATCCGGCTCCCCGGACGATCTGACCGTGGTCGGCGATCTCCTGTTCTTCACCGCGGATGACGGCATTCATGGCCGGGAACTGTGGGTCAGCGATGGAACCGCCGCCGGCACCCGCATGGTCGCCGACCTCATGCCGGGATCCCAGGGATCCTCACCCTCGGCGCTGACGGAGGCGCATGGCCGGCTCTACCTGCACGCGGACGGCAGGACCGGCGAAGGGATCTGGGCGTCCGACGGCACCGCCACGGGGACCCGCCTTTTTCATGAAATGGGGCCGCCACCCGCCTGGGGGATGACGATTCTGGGCTTGGACGACGGGCGGCTGGCGTTCCACGATGGGCCGGCGAATTCGGCCTTGACGCTGACCGTCGCCGACGCCGATGGCGCCACGACCGACTTTGCGGATCTCGGACCGGGCGGCGGTTACATCCGCTATGCCTCCACGCCCGATGGGATCGTGGCGGCGGTGTCCAAACAGATCGGCTGGACCGGCGATCCGGTGTACCAGACCGCCATCTATCGCTCGTCCTTCTGGATGAGCGACGGCACGCCCGAAGGCACGCGGCATCTCGGCGACGTGACGCAGGAAGGCTGGAGCATGACCGGCGTCACCGTGCTCGACGGTGCGGTGGTGTTCTCAAGCAGCAAGGACAGCTATCGGGTGGAGGAAGGCCACGCCACCCGGTTCGGCGCGCTGGACATGGACACGGGCAAGGCGACCACGCTGTCGTCCATTTCGGGACCGGAGCTGACCCAGCCGCTCGGCGCGGCGGGGGACCGGCTTCTCTTCGTGGGCGAGGACAGCTGGTCGGGCTCCCAGCGCATCCTGGCGACCGACGGCACGCCGGAGGGGAGCGCCGAACTGCACCGGAGCGACGCTTGGTATCAGGACATCGAGACCGCCGGAAGCCGGGCGTTCTTCCTGACCTGGGGCAGTGGATCCGATCCCGGCGGGCTTTGGGTCACGGACGGCACGCCGGAGGGCACGCACAAGCTGCGGGACACGGCAGAGGGAATGATCGGCGGCCAGCTGCTCGGTGACCTCGACGGACGCATGCTGGGATTCGAGCACGATCGCCAGAGCAACACGAACCACTTCTATCTGTCCGATGGCTCGGCGGACGGAACCGTGGAACTCGTCTCCGGAACGGACGCCACGCCTTGGTATCAGGCAACGCCCGAACTGCTCGGGGTCATCGCGGTGTCGGACGAGGCCCGGGACGAGGTCCACCGGGGTGGCGAAGGGGCCGACCTGCTGTCGGGTGGTGACGGCAATGACCGAATCCACGGCTTGGGCGGCGACGACCGCATCCTGGCGGGCGCCGGGGATGACCGCTTGAACGGCGGGGCGGGCGCCGATTTCATCGATGGCGGGGACGGCAACGACCGCCTCTACGGCATGTCGGGGTCGGACATCCTCGTTCCGGGGGCTGGGCGCGACATCGTCGATGGCGGCACCGGGGACGACGTGATCCTGGCCGAGCGGGACGGCGAGATCGACCAGTTCTTCTTCGCGCCGGGCAGCGGCGCCGACGTGCTGACCGCCTTCGACCCGCTGCTGGACGTCATCATCCTGAAGGGCTTCGCGCCGGACATCGGAACGGCGGCCTGGAGGGCGGAGCATGTGGCCGATCTGGGCGGCGGCGTGCGCGTTGATTTCGGCGGCGGTGACAGCATCCTCGTTTTGGACGTGGCGGCGCAGGATCTCCGATTCACGGTCATCGACCCGCTGGCCTGATGCCCGCCACCGTTTCCGCCTCCGCCGCGCCCCAAGCCTCCCGCAAAGCCGAGGCCAGACGCCGGAAGGATTCCTTGCGGCCCGACGTCCGGCGCCAGACCAGCCCGATCTCGCGGTAGGGGTGGTCGCCGCCCAGCGGGCGCACCACGAGGTCGAGGCCGCGCAGGATGCCCGACTCCAACGCCATCTGCGGCAGCAGCGTCATGCCAAGGCCGCTCGCCACCATCTGCACCAGCGTGTGCAGGCTGGTGCCCTGGAAGGCGGTGTTCTGGCGCGTGTCCTCCAGGGCGCAGGCGGACAGGGCGTGCTCGCGCAGGCAGTGGCCGTCCTCCAGCAGCAGCAGGTCGTCCATGGCCATGTCGGACGGATGGGCGGCTTCCACGCGGCTCAACCGGTGTCCCGGCGGGCAGACGACGGAGAAATGGTCCTTGGTGATCTCCTCCGTCTCCACGTCGCCGGACGGGTAGGGCAGGGCGAGCAGGGCGGCGTCGAGTTCCCCCGATTCGAGCCGGGCGAGCAGCCGCGCGGTCTGATCCTCGCGCAGATACAGCTTCAGTTGGGGGAAGCTGTCCCGCAGGGCGGGCATCACGCGCGGGATCATGAACGGCCCAATGGTCGGGATCACCCCCAGATGCAGCGGCCCGCCCATGGGGTCCTCGGCCAGACGCGCCACGTCCACCAGATCCTCCGCGTCCTTCAGGATGGCGCGCGCCCGCTCGGCGATCTCCTGGCCGAGGGGGGTGGGCAGCACGGTCCGCTTGGTGCGTTCCAGCAGCGGCACGCCCAGCAGGGCCTCCAGCTCCTGAATGCCGGCGCTGAGGGTGGACTGGCTGACGAGGCAGGCTTCCGCCGCCTGTCCGAAATGGCAGCGGTCGACGACCGCCACGAGGTAGCGGAGCTGTCGCAGCGTGGGCAATGGCTTCATGGGGGGCATATTAATCGATCCAGTCGATCAAAGCGATCTGTATTTTTCGCTTTAACCGCAGGGTCGATATCCATACATTCCCCGAGGTCAAACAACTCAGGGGGGCGGCCGGCGGTTCGGCATACGATCCCGGTCCAGGGACCCGAAACGGTTCCTGTGTCGCGAACGGAATGCTTCGGCGGTTCAGCTCCTCTGCCCTTCAGCCTTGTGGAGACATCATGTCGTTGATCAACACTGAGATTAAGCCGTTTAAGGCCACCGCGTTCAAGAACGGCAAGTTCATTGAGGTTTCGGACGCCGACCTGAAGGGCAAGTGGTCCGTCGTTTTCTTCTACCCGGCCGATTTCACCTTCGTCTGCCCGACCGAGCTTGAGGATCTGGCCGACAACTACGGCGCGTTCCAGAAGCTGGGCGTCGAGATCTACAGCGTTTCGACCGACACGCATTTCTGCCACAAGGCCTGGCACGACACCTCGCCCGCCATCAAGAAGATCGAGTACACCATGGTCGGCGACCCGACCGGCACGATCTCCCGCAACTTCGAGGTCATGATCGAAGAGGTCGGTCTGGCCGACCGCGGCACCTTCGTGGTCGACCCGGACGGCAAGATCCAGATCGTCGAGATCACGGCCGGCGGCGTCGGCCGCAGCGCCACCGAGCTGCTGCGCAAGGTGAAGGCCGCCCAGTACGTCGCCGCCCATCCGGGCGAGGTCTGCCCGGCCAAGTGGGAAGAGGGTGAGAAGACCCTCGCCCCGTCGCTGGATCTGGTCGGCAAGATCTGATCCGGGCCGGGTTCCCCGGTCCTCATCCACAGTCCTGTGGACGTATCCGGGCCCGGAATTTCCGGGCCCGGATCACGAAAGCCGCCAGAGCTTTCGGAAATAACTTCATTGCCCGGACCACCATGACGCGCCGGGCTCACTTCGGATCTTCGAACCGGGAGAGCGGTCACCATGCTGGATGCCAACGTCAAGGGTCAGTTGAAGGCCTATTTCGAGCGGATTTCGCAGCCCGTCGAACTCGTCGCCTCGCTCGACGACGGCGCGAAGTCGCAGGAAATGCTGGCGCTGCTTCAGGACATCGTGTCCGTCACCGACAAGATCACGCTGGTCCGCCGCGACGACGATCCCAACAATGACGGTGGGCGGAAGCCGTCCTTCGCGATCAACCGCGCCGGCACGGACATCGGCGTGCGCTTCGCCGGCCTGCCCATGGGGCACGAATTCAATTCCCTGATCCTGGCGCTTCTCCAGGTCGGCGGCCACCCGCCGAAGGAGTCGCCGGAGGTCATCGAGCAGGTCAAGGCGCTGGACGGCGACTACCGCTTCGAGACCTACTTCTCCCTGTCCTGCCAGAACTGCCCCGACGTGGTGCAGGCGCTGAACCTGATGAGCGCGCTGAACCCGCGCATCAAGCACGTCGCCATCGACGGCGCCCTGTTCCAGGCCGAGGTCGAGCAGCGCCAGATCATGGCCGTGCCGTCGATCTTCCTGAACGGCGAGCCGTTCGGCCAGGGCCGCATGGGGCTTGAGCAGATTCTCGCCAAGCTCGACACCGGCGCCGCCGCCCGCGACGCCGAGAAGATCGCGAAGAAGGACGCCTTCGACGTGCTGGTGATCGGCGGCGGTCCGGCCGGTTCGGCGGCGGCGATCTACGCGGCGCGCAAGGGCATCCGCACCGGCGTGGCGGCCGAGCGCTTCGGCGGTCAGGTGCTGGACACCATGGCGATCGAGAACTTCATCTCGGTCTCGCACACCGAGGGGCCGAAGCTGGCCGCCGCGCTGGAGCAGCACGTCAAGGACTATGACGTGGACATCATGAACCTCCAGCGCGCGGAAAAGCTGGTGCCGGCCTCCGCCCCCGGCGGCCTGCACGAGGTGGTGCTGGCCAACGGCGCCTCGCTGAAGGCGAAGACCGTCATCCTGTCCACCGGCGCCCGCTGGCGGCAGATGAACGTCCCCGGCGAGAACGAGTACCGGAACAAGGGCGTGGCCTATTGCCCGCACTGCGACGGCCCGCTGTTCAAGGGCAAGCGCGTGGCGGTCATCGGCGGCGGCAACTCCGGCGTCGAGGCGGCCATCGATCTGGCCGGCATCGTCGCCCACGTCACGCTGATCGAGTTCGACTCGGTGCTCCGGGCTGACGCCGTGCTCCAGCGCAAGCTCAACTCGCTGCCGAACGTGACGGTGCTGACCTCGGCCCAGACGACCGAGGTGAACGGCGACGGCGCCAAGGTGAACGGCCTGACCTACAAGGACCGCAACAGCGGCGAAGTGCACCGCATCGATCTGGAAGGCATCTTCGTGCAGATCGGCCTCGTTCCCAACACCGAATGGCTGAAGGGCACGGTGGCGCTCAGCCCGCGCGGCGAGATCGAGGTGGACGCGCGCGGCGCGACCTCGGTGCCCGGCGTGTTCGCCGCCGGCGACGCGACCACGGTTCCGTACAAGCAGATCATCATCGCCATGGGCGAGGGATCGAAGGCCGCGCTGTCCGCCTTCGACTTCCTCATCCGGTCGGTGCCGGTGGAAGCGGTCGCCGCCTGACGCGGGATAGAGGCATAAAACGAAGCAGCGGGGCGGTCGGAACGAGGCTCACAGAGCTACCAGACCGCCCCCTGCCGCGAACACGGTCCTGAACCGCGGCCGCCGCCGGTCAGGCTGGCAGAACGCGCTCGACCGACAGCCACCGCGTGGTTCCGTCGGCATCGCCGTAAGGCATGCGTGCACCCTCCCGGAGGCCGAGCAAGGCCACTCCCAGAGGCGATGCGACGGTGATCTGGCCCTCCGTGGGCGGCTGGTCCGGGTACGCCAATTCGCCCCATTCGAACGGCAGGTCGTCGTCGCGGCGAAACAGCACCCGGCTTCCCATGCGCACGATCGTCCGGGGCAGATCGCCTTCCGGACGGACGATCGCGCGGTCCAGCTCTCTGGAGAGGAACGCCGACACCTCCGGAGCCTGTACGGCCAACCGGTCCATCGCCCGCAGCAAGCGGCCATAGTCCGTACGTCCGATCCAGATCAGCGGTCGGTCAGCTCCCTCGATCATTGGTGCGTCCTCGAATGCGCGGCGATTGCGATGCGGGCGAGGGAGAAGTCTCGCCCAAACCCACCGGCGGTTGCCATCCGTATGTTTACGGAACGTGGCCCACGGCTGTTTTTGCAAAAATTTATGCAGGCTTTTCAAGGCGTTGACGGCGTTCCGTAATATTACGGATATTTTGATTCGGGATATTCCTCAGTAAAAAGGGCGGCATATGCCTTAGGGGGCGGTGGGTAGACCCTTCGACGAGGGACTGGCGGCCCTCCCGACCGAAATTCAAAGAGGAAGACAAGATGGACGATCTGCTCTCGGGGGCGCTGAGCCGCCTGGATGAAGCCGCCAAGCATGTCGAGGTGGATTCCGAGGTTCTTGAAAAGCTGAAGTACCCCAAGGAAACCCTCAGCGTCCGCCTGTCCGTGCGCATGGACGACGGATCGCGGCGCTCCTTCCCGGCATGGCGCTGCCGCTACGACGACACCCGTGGCCCCACCAAGGGCGGCATCCGCTTCCACCCCAGCTCCA
>JAEZID010000603.1 GCA_023416195.1 Pseudomonadota bacterium
AGATCGACGAAGGGCACGCGCAGTTCGACCGACGCGGCCATGCTGGCGCGGTCGCTGTAGGCGAGGTTCAGGCCGGGCAGGAACATGTGCAGGTCGGTGAAGCACAGCCGGTTGACCGCGTCGTCCGCCGGTCCGGCATCGAACAGCGCGCGGTGATCCGCCATCAGGGCGGCGACCGCCGCGCGCCGCGCGCCGCGCGTGATCGCGTTCAGCGCCTCCGGGTCGTAGTAGGAATAGCTGCGGCGGTAGGCGTCCTCTTCCGGCAGCCCGGCGAACTCCAGGAAGCGCTGGCCCCAGCGGACCGTGCGATGCCCCCGCCCGGCGCCGGCGACCGGCAGGGCCTTCACCGCCCGCTCGACCAGCCCGGTCAGTGGCGTCGGCAGCCGACGGTAGGCGGCGGCCACCCGCATCGCCTGATGGCGGCGGTAGCCGGCGAACAGCTCGTCCGCCCCCATGCCGGACAGCAGGACCTTGATGCCCCGGTCCCGCGCCGCCGCGCAGATCAGCCGCACGTTGATCGCCGCCGGGTCCCCGATAGGCTCGTCCAGCGTCTCCACCATGGAGGGGAGGAGCGTCGCGACGTCGGGCGCCAGCTCGATGCTGTGCAGGCGGATGCCGGGGTGCCGGTCGGCGAGCATCCGGGCGTAGCGCAGGTCGTCGGGCATCGCCTCGAACCGCTGGTCCTCGGCGCGGAAGGCGATGGTGAAGGCGTCGATCCCCCCGGCCATCTCGGCGGCCAGCACGGTGATGAGGCTGGAATCCAGCCCGCCGCTGAGCAGGCTGCCGACCGGCACGTCGGCGACCATGTGCCGGCGCACGGAATCGGCCAGAACGTCGCGCAGCTCATCCAGCGTGGGCGGCGGGCGGCGCCCCGCCGCCAGATCGTCCGCCGCCGACCAGTAGCGGCGGATGTCGGCTTGGCCGCCCGGCGCGATCCGCAGCCAGTGGCCGGCGGGCAGCTTCTCCATGCCCTTGATGATGCAGCGGTTTTCCGGCACCCAGAGATAGAGCAGAGAGGCGGTCAGCGCGGTTTCGTCGATCTGTCCATCGGGCATCAGGAGGCGCAGCGCCTTCAGCTCCGACGCGAAGGCCAACCCGCCGCCGGGCGGGCGGGCGATGAACAGCGGCTTGATCCCGAAAGGGTCGCGGGCCAGGACCAGTTCCCCCGTGTGCCGGTCCAGCAGCGCGAAGGCGAACATGCCGCGCAGGCGCAGAAGGCTGCCGGGTCCCCAACGGCGCCAGGCTTCCAGCAGAACCTCGGTGTCGGAACGGGTGGTGAAGGACGCCCCCAGCGCCTCCAGCTCACGGCGCAGGTCGGCGTGGTTGTAGATCTCGCCGTTGTAGACCAGCAGCAGCCCGTCCTTCTCGAAGGGCTGGTCGGCCGGGCCGGTCGGGTCGATGATGGACAGCCGCCGGTGGCCGAGTATGACCGGGCTTCCGCCGGCCTCGACCCGGATCAGGCCGCGCGCGTCGGGGCCGCGATGCGCCAGACGGTCGAGCGCAGCCTCCATGCGCGGTGCAAGGTCCGGTAGGTCGAAGGAGCCAACGATGCCGCACACCGGGACGACCGCCTCTCTGGTTCACCCGCGCCTGGGCGGTGTCGGACCGATCATGCGCGTTTTGAGATAAATCCGGTATAGCCCAGCAGCTTGTCCAGCAAATTGGGGAACAGGACCCGGTAGACCGCCAATGTCACCGCGCCGCAGCCCGCGACGTCGGCGGCGAGCAGCCAAGCCGGTTCCAGATTCGGCGCCTGCGCCGCGTGGACCAACGCGACCCAGGCGAGGCAGGCGGCCCCGGCGGTCAGGCCCGGCACCAGCAGGGCAAGCGCGCGGCCGGCCGGCAGCGCCAGCGCCGACAGGACGAGCCCGAGGTGCAGCAGCATCGACACCAGCGCCGACGCCGCCACCGCCGCCACGGCGGCGGTCAGGCCGAAGGGCAGGGCGGCGGCCAGCATGGCACCCCGCAGCAGCAGCGCGGCGGCCTGGATGCGCACGCGCGTCTCAAGGTGCAAGGCCGCCTCGGCGACCATGGCGAGGGTGTGCGCCAGCACGGTCGCCGCGCCCGCCACGCACAGCCACGGCGCCAGCGCCGCCGCCTCCGCCCATTGCGGGCCGAGTGCTACGGCCACCAGCTCCGGCCCCACCAGGGCCATGCCGGCGCAGATCGGCAGCACCGCGGCACCGGTCGTCTCGATCAGCGCCATGCCGCCCCGGCGCAGGCGCGCGCCATCGTCGCGGCTCTGGCTGAACCCGGTCAGCGCCACCCGCGTCACCGCGTTGACGATCAGCTCGACGGGCAGAAACACCAGCACGTAGACGCGGTTGAACCAGCCGAGCGGCGCGGTGCCCAGCACGCCGCCGATCAGCGCCTGCGGAAGCTGCCCGCTGAGCAGTTCGAGGACCGAACTCTTCGACAGCCCCTCGCCGATCGGCGAGAGGACCCGCGCCGCCGGCACGATCCCCAGCGATGGGCGGTGGCCGCACAGCCAGAGCCCCAGCGCCAGATGGACGAGGCTGTGCGCCCACTGGCCGGCGATCAGCGCGTGGTATCCCCATCCGCTGACGGCGGTCGCCACGGCGAGCGCGCCGTTCGCCATCAGGCCGGCGACGTCGATCGCGGCCAGCCGCGCGAAGCGGAGGCGGCGGCGCAGCAAGCCCCGCGCC
>JAEZID010000605.1 GCA_023416195.1 Pseudomonadota bacterium
GCCTTCGGCCGAACTGACGAGCGAGCGGTGCGGCATAACCAGTGTTGAGGCGGGCGGAACGGCAGGGGCTAAGCTATGGCTCCATCCCCGTGCCCGGCAACTCTGCTTTCCGGCCGGACTTTCGGGCGGATCTATGCCGTTCGGTCAGACGAATCCGTCTCGCCTCGCCTCCTCCCCGGCCGGGCGCGGCAGCGGGACGCCGGTCTGGCGGCGCGGGGCCAACCTTTCCAGAATCAGCGCGCCGGGCCGGCAGGCGTCCACGCACAGCCGGCAACCCGTGCAGTCCTCCGCCGCGATGCGGAAGGCCGGCGGATCCCCGGCCAGCCGGATGGCCCCGGTCGGGCACAGCCGCGCGCAGCCGGCGCAGCCCTGGCACAGGCTGGTGTCGATGGACGGCACCCACGGCCAGGGCGCCGTCTCCGCCGCGCGGCCCTCGGCCGGGTCGGGCAGCCACCGGCCCACCGGCCACGCCCCGTCGCTCGTCAGCGCGATCACCGCCCGGTCCGGAGTCGTGTCGAAGGTCAGATAGGCGCGCCACGGCGTGACCGACCGCCGGGTCAGCGTCAGCGGCGCCAGCCCGCGCCCCTCCAGCAGCACGTTCAGCTCCTCCACGGCGCGCTCCAGCCGCACGGCGGTGGAACTGCCGGTGGGGCAGGTGGCGCAGGCTTCCCGCAAGATGACCATGCGCCGCACCCCGGCGCGGTACAGCTCGGCCAGTTCGGCCAGGCCCAGCACGTTCAGGCAGGGCAGCACCCCCTCCACCCCGTCGCGCCCGTTGCGCAGTCCCGTCTGCGAGCAGGCGGCGAAGGCCACCGGCCGCCCGTGCTCCAGCCGGCGGGCGCCCTTGTGCTCGTGGCCGATGACCGCCTGCGGGCAGGCCGGCGCGCACAGCCCGCAGCCGTCGCACGCCTGCGCGTCCAGCGTCACGCCGCCCTCATCCTCCGCGATCCAGGCGCCGCGCGGGCAGGCGTCGGCGCAGGCGCGGCAGCCGGCAGCCCCGGAGCGGCTGTGGACGCAGCGCTCCATGGCGATGGCCGGCAGGCGCGTGCGGGCGCTGGCGATGCCGGACAGCCTGTCTGCGCCATCCATCGCCAGTCCCTCCGGACGAGTCAATTTCATCCGAAATCATCCTCTAGGCCCACGGATCCGCATACTCCAGCTTTCGGGTCATCGTGCCCTTCCTTTCGGTCGTTCGCCCTTCGTCGGGGGGGCGGGGCAGGGCGAAATCCTGTTCCAGCCGGTCGCGCAGCCGGTCGAGATAGGCGCCGGTCAGCAGCGCCACACCCGCGAAGTAGGGCGTGCGGCAGCGCGCCGCGACCCGTCCGCAGAAGTCCGGAACCCAGCGCAGCGCATGCTGGTCGAGAAAGGCGGCGGCGTCCTCCGGCCGCGCGCGGTCCAGCAGCTCGGCCAGGAAGCGCAGCTCCGGCACCAGATGGTCGGGGTCGCGCGGATCGTCGCTGACGAAACCGAAGCGCAGATGCCACGACGCCACTTGGGTCGTCGCCTCGGCATGCCCCCAGACCGATTCGCGCGGTCCGGCGCGCAGCGCATCGGTCCGGTGAATGACGGCGAAGTCGGCGGCCAGTTCCTCCAGCGACTCGCCGTCGATGGGGCAGGGCAGGTCGGCCACGACCTCGGCGATCAGGGCCATGGCCTGTTCGGCGTCGGGCCGGTCGAGCGTCAGGCCGAAAAGATCCTGGAGGGGCCGCTCGCGCAGCTCCTCCAGGAGTTCGGCGGTCGGTTCCCGGTCGTGCAAGCGCGCCAGCCGGCGCAGGTCGGCCGCCGCCGCCTGCCCGAACCGGACGACCACCGGGGACGCCTCGCTGCCGGGGGCCACCGCCCCCTTCATCACGCGGTCCATGGCATGAGCCATGGCGCGGGCAAGCCGATGCGGTGAGCGGACGCCGCACGCATCAATATCCAAGCGCCGCAGGTTTCCGCTTTCCGCATAGGTTTCCTCGCCCATTCAGACTATGACTAGAATTCTTGTCTTTAAGTTTTCGCTGTTTCACTTATTACGCTTGCGCTTGAGTTTTGGTCAACTTCTTGGCTTGAACTTGTGCGGTGCAGCATTGTTTAAAGGCATCTCAAAATCCTGTCGTCTTTTAGCAAAAGTCGTTGCGGTCGTCGACTGGTACGACTCTAACCGTTTGACCGCCAAGGGTTTTGCCGGCGGCGCCCGATCCGTCCGCAACCCCCGCGCGGCCAATCGCGCATGGCGCGCGCGCCGAAGTCCGGCCAAAATGCCGCAGGTCATACCACCGCCACCACAGCCGCCACGACAGGAACCCCCATGCCCCTGAAGCCCATCGACTACGCCGACGCCGCCCCCGAAGTCCGCGCCGTCTTCGACGACATCAAGGCGACCCGCAACGTCCCCGACGTGAACAACTTCTGGAAGATGACCGCGCACCACCCGGCGACGCTGTCGCGCACCTGGGAAAGCCTGAAGGAGGTCATGGCCCCCGGCGCGCTCGACCCGCTGGTGAAGGAGATGATCTTCGTCGCGGTCAGCGTCACCAACGGCTGCGCCTACTGCATCCGCTCGCACGAGGCGGCGGCCCGCAAGGCCGGCATGACCGACGCCCAGTTCGGCGAGCTGATGGCGGTCGTCGGCATGGCCAACGAGACCAACCGCCTCGCCAACGGCTATCAGGTCGAGATCGACGAAGCTCTCAAGTAAGAGATGCAGGCTCAAGTAAGAGATGCCGGCTCAGGCGAAATCGCTCATCGCCTCGTCCAGCGACGGGTAGACCGCCTCGGCCTGCGATCCGTCCACCCGCAGGGGCTTGGGCAGCAGCTCCACCGCCTCCAGCGCCTCCCGCAGGGTCAGCCCGGCCACCTCGACGAAGCCGCCGGCGTCGCCGTAACGTCCGGCGGTCCATTCCGCGCGCTCCGGATCGCCGTCCAGCCGGCCGTTGCAGGACACCATCACATGGGTGCTGTCGGCGATGTGGGTGCCGTCGGTCACCTGGGTGGTGTCGTTCTCGTGGCGGCTCCAGGCCATGCGGCCGCGCCCGATGTCGCGCGGCCGCAGCCCCGCCGCCTGCACCGCCTCGCGCACCGCCGGACGGGCGTCCACCGTTGCCGGGTCGATCTGGACCCCGATCGGCCCGCCGGGCGCGCCGTCGTCGTTGCTGATCGTGTCTTCCACCACCGGCCTCCCCGGACGTTGCGTCTCCGAGGATGGTAACAGCCCAAAGCCCCGTTCATGCCGGCCCCGTTCATGCCTGCCTCGGCGGACAACAGGCGCAAAACGGCGAAGGGCCGACGCGTTTCCGCATCGGCCCTTCGTTTTTGGTCGGAGAGAGAGGATTCGAACCTCCGGCCCCTGCCTCCCGAAAGCAGTGCTCTACCAGGCTGAGCTACTCTCCGTCAGTCCGGTGCCGAACCGTGTCCGGCGCCGTCGAGGCCGCGTATATAGCCGCTGGAACCGGGGGCTGCAACGCCAAAATCGCCCCCGGCGCAAAAAATTGCGGCCCTTAAAAAATACGGCCCCTTAGAAATCGCGGTCGATCACGAAGTCGATGACCTCCAGCATCGCGCGCTTCACCGGGCTGTCGGCGAACAGGCCCAGGGAGTCGCGGGCGATGGACCCGTAATGGCGGGCGCGCTCCACGGTGTCCTTCAGGGCGTTGTGCTTGGCCATCAGCTCCTGCGCGCGCTCCAGGTCGCCGTCCTGCTGGTCCAGATCCTCCATGACCCGGCGCCAGAAGGCGCGTTCGTCGTCGTTGCCCCGGCGGAAGGCCAGCACGACCGGCAGGGTGATCTTGCCCTCGCGGAAATCGTCGCCGACCGTCTTGCCCAGCTTGGCCTGGAGCGCCGAGTAATCCAGCACGTCGTCCACCAGCTGGAAGGCGATGCCCAGGTTCATGCCGTAATCGTACAGCGCCAGCTCTTCCGTCTGCGGGCGCTCGGCCACGACGGCGCCGACGCGGCAGGCGGCGGCGAACAGCTCGGCGGTCTTGGCCTTGATGACCTCCAGATAGGCCTGCTCGCTGGTTTCCGTGTCGTTGGTGGTGCGCAGCTGCAGCACCTCGCCCTCGGCGATGACGGCCGACGCCTTGGACAGGATGCGCAGCACGTCCAGCGACCCGACCTCGACCATCAGCTCGAAGGAGCGGGAGAACAGGAAGTCGCCGACCAGCACGCTGGCCTTGTTGCCGAACACCGCGTTGGCCGAGGCGAGGCCGCGCCGCAGGTCGCTTTCGTCCACCACGTCGTCGTGCAGCAGCGTGGCGGTGTGGATGAACTCCACCACGGCGGCCAGCATCTTGTGATCCTCGCCCTGATAGCCGCACAGCTCGGCGGCGGCCAGAGTCAGGACGGGGCGCAGCCGCTTGCCGCCGGCCGCGATGATGTAGCCGGCCAGCTGCGGAATCAGATCCACGGACGAATGCATCCGCTGGACGATCAGCTCGTTGACCGCGCTCAGGTCATCGGCCACCAGGGCGGTCAGATCGTCGAGCGGGGTGGACTTGCGCCGTTTCGGCTCGAGGTTGGTCACGACCGCCAAGGTCGACTCCAATGATGATTGACGTGAC
>JAEZID010000017.1 GCA_023416195.1 Pseudomonadota bacterium
GGCTTGGCGCCGCCGCCGAACAGGCCGCCGAAGATGCCGCCGCCGCCAGCACCGGCGGCCGGGCGCTGCTGAAGCTCCTGCTCAAGCTCCTGGTTACGGTTCTGGGACGCGGCGAGCGCCTGCTCCAGCATGACGATGGCCTGCGCCATCAGGTACGGCGCGGCGGGCTGGCGGGCGACGGCATCGCGGATGTGGGCTTCGGCTTGCGGGTCGCGCGGGCCGGACTGGGCCTCGGCCTGACGCAGCTTGGCGAACAGGTCGTCAATGATCTGGCGTTCGGTCTGGTCCATGGCAGTGCTCATGCTCTCAATTGTTGCGGGAAATGCGGACCCGCGGCATCGCGGCGCCGTGCGCGGTCCTTGGGCGTCGAGGGAGTTTTGGGAAGTAGAAGTTTGGGTGTCCTGGGTCCATGGGGGCATCGGTCCCTCCAAGTGCGGTCACGCCCGTCGGCGCAAAAGCAGGTGAAGAGATCCGACATCGCGACCACGTCTAAGTCGCCAGAGGGGCCCGGATCCAAGTGGCAGGAGACGTGGCCCCGTCCCCAGCCCATGTCAAGACCGGCGCGTGCACGAAAAATGCGACCGCGTCATACCGGCGGCGCTTGAACGCTTCCATTGAGCGTCGCCGGTGAAACCCGGCAGATCAATGCGATAGCATTGATTGAGAGGGTGATACGGACGGCGCCTTCGGCTGTCGCCCGTCACTCCGCCGCGCGCATCTGACGGGCGAGAGCCGCTTTCAGAAGGCGCGGCGTGACCGGCTTGTGCAGCAGTCCCAGGCCGTGGGCGATGGCATCGTGCTGCGGCTCGGCGCCGATCTCCCCGGTGATGATGATTCCGGGAAGATTCGGCCCGTACAGCTGGCGGGCGCGCAGGATGGCCTCCGTCCCGATCCGCCCTTCGCGCAGACGGTAATCGACGATGAGGATGTCGGGCCGGCGGCCGTCGGAGCGCAGCTTTTCCAGCGCCTGATCCGTCGACCCCGCGACCAGCACGTCGTACCCCCATTCGCGCAGCATGGTGTCGAGTCCCATCAGGACGATGGCGTCGTCGTCCACCACGACGGCGAACCGGCGTTCCTCCCCGGCGGCCGGCGCCTCGGGTGGAGCGGGAGGAGAATCCGCGTCTTCCCTTTCCGCCGCCAGCGGCATGGAGACGCTGAACCGCGAGCCCCGCCCCGGTTCCGACCAGACATCCACGGGGTGGTCCAGCAGGCGCGACAGGCGGCGCACGATGGCAAGGCCCAGCCCCAGCCCCTGCGACCGGTCCCGCTCGGCGTTGCCGACCTGATGGAACTCCTCGAATATCCGGTTGAGCTGGTCGGCGGGAATGCCAATTCCGGTGTCGCGGACCTCGATCAGCAGGCGGCCCCCCCGCGCCGTGCAGTCGATCACGATCTGGCCGCTGTCGGTGTAGCGGACGGCGTTCTCGATCAGGTTGCGCAACATGCGGCCGAGCAGGACGCGGTCGCTGCGGACCGTGGCGCCGCAGGGGATGGCGCGCCATTCCACCCCCTTGCCGCGCGCGATCGGCGCGTAGGCGTCGTTCAGCGGCTCCAGCACGTCGGCGGCGCGGAACGCTTCGAACTGCGGCGCCACGATGCCGGCGTCGAGGCGGGAGATGTCCAGCAGCCCGTCGAGCAGGCCCTTCATGACGTCCAGCCCGTGCAGGAGGCGTTTCAGCTTGTTCTGCGCGACCGGCTCCGTCAGGTGCGGGCGCAGCGTCTCGGCGAACAGCAGGATCGACTGCATCGGCTGGCGCAGATCGTGGCTGGCCGCCGCGAGGAAGCGGCTTTTCGAACGGTCGGCCTCCTCCGCCGCGTCCCGCGCGCGATGGATGTCGTGGATGTCCACCGCGCCGCCGAACCACGCGACGATGCGCCCGCCCTGGCGCACCGGATGGGTGCGGCTGAGATGCCAGCGGTAGGTTCCGTCCGCCCGCCGCAGGCGCAGTTCGCATTCGTACGGCTCCCCCGCCGCGATGGCTTGCCGGCTCTCCGTCAGGATGCGCTCGACGTCGTCCGGGTGGACGTCGTTCATGCGGGTGTCTTCGGTCGCCCGGCGGCCGGTGTAGGCGCGGAAGGCGGCGTTGACGAATTCCAGCGTGCCGTCTGGATGATTCACCCACATCATGTGCGGCGCGTCCTCGACCAGCGCGCGGAACCGTTCCTCGCTGGCCCGCAACGCCTCTTCCGCCACCCAGCGGCGCGTGATGTCGCGCATGATGCCGGTGAAGTGGCGCTTGCCGCCGACCGTCCATTCGGTGACGGCGAGTTCCAGCGGAAAGGTCGATCCGTCCTTGCGCCGTCCCTCCAGCTCGCGCCCGGCCCCTACGATCTTGCGCACGCCGCTGCTCAGGAAGGCCGCGATGTAGCCCTCGTGCTCCCCCCGATATGGCTCGGGCATGAGCATCGCGACGTTGCGCCCGAGCATTTCGGCCTCGGTGTAGCCGAAAATCCGTTCCGTCGCCGGGTTGCAGGATTGGATGACGCCCCGCTCGTCGATGACGACCATGGCGTCCACGGCGGTTTCCACGATGGCGCGGTGGCGGGCATCGCTGATCTGCAACGCGGCGGCCGTGGCTTCGCGCGCGCGGATTTGCGCCTCCAGATCCTCGGCCATGCGGTCGAACGCCTGCCCCAGCTGGCCGAGTTCCGAGCCATCGTCCGGCAGGCCCGCGCGGGCGGACATCTGTCCCGCCCGCCAGCGTTTCGTCGCCGCGACCAGCGCCTCCACCGGGCGGTGGATGGAGCGCCGGGCGACCAGGAGCGCGCCCGCCAGGCTGAGCAGGAGAGCGGTCGCGGTCCACAGCAGGGACCGCCGCATCGCTTCGTCCACGTCGGCCATGGCGGTGGCGTAGTCGAAGCCGATGGCGATGAACGTGTTCCGGACGTTGAGGGTGATCGGCTCATAGGCGAACACCCGCTGCGTGCCGTCGATGCCCATCACCCGGGCGGTGCCGACCGCCTTGGCGTCGAGCAGCGGGCGGAACCGGTCCGGCAGGGTGGTGCCGACCAGGCCCGGCCGTTCCGGCACGTGGGCCAGAACGACCCCGTTGCTGTCGGTCAGGAAAATCGCGGCGTTGGGCGGCAGCGGATGCTCCGCGAGATAGCCGCCCAGCCAGCCGAGGTCGATCAGCGCCGTCGCCACGCCAACCATGGACCCGTCGTTCCCGTGGACGGGCAAGGTGAAGGGAACGGCGGGCTTGCCGGTCGACCGGTTCCGGGTGAACTCGCCGACCGTGAAGCTGTCGCGCTCCAGCGCCTCGCGCGCATGGGTGTTTCCGGACAGGGTCGTGTCGGACAGGCTCTTGTCGGTGGAACACAGCACGTCGCCGTCCAGCTTGGCGACGGAGAGCGTCAGATAATCGGGCAACTGGGGGCGCGTCCGCTCCAGCAGGTTCTGGCAGGCGCCGCCGTCAAGCTCCCGCGCGGCGCGCGTCTCGGCCAGCAGGGACAGCGTGTTCCGCACGCCCTCCACCAGGCGCCGCTGCTCGCCGCCCAGCAGGCCCAGCAGGTGAAGGGCCGTGCGGTAGACCTCCTCCTCGCGGTCGTGCCGCAGGTCGATCTGGTTCCAGATCTCGACGGCCGAGACCGGAACGAGGGCGAGGCCGACCAGCAGGAGAAGCCGGGCCAGGATGCTCATGCCGGGACGCTCATGCCGGGACGC
>JAEZID010000035.1 GCA_023416195.1 Pseudomonadota bacterium
TTTTTCGCGGAATAGGCAGGACACTGTTCTGCGTGTCGAGGGGATTTAGCGTCAGTTCCGGTTAATGAAACTTTAAATGCAATGTATCGGCTTGATGGTAATACGGGTTACCACTTTTGAAAACTGCTCGAAATTGAAACTGTATTTGGTGGTGATGCTGTGATGTTTTCCGGTTTGCTCTTGGGATATTGAGCGGTCGCAGTCCGGGGCGGCCGAGGCGCGACCCAGTCTGCGATGCTCAGGGCGGGACGCCGGTTAGCGGCGCAATTCCTTGTCCAGGTTCAGATCGGCCTTGGCGCCGTGAATGCGGGCGCGATAGACGAGCATCGCCTCCATCACGCGCTGGACATAGTTGCGGGTCTCGTAGATCGGGATCAGTTCCATCCAATCCACCACGTCGATGGCTTCCGTGCGCGGATCGCCGTAGGTATCGATCCACTGCCGCACCCGCGTCGGCCCCGCGTTGTAGGCGGCGATGGCCATGACATAGGACCCGTTGAAGCGGTCGATCATGTCCGCCAGATAGGCCGAGCCGAGCTTCACGTTGTAGTCGGGATCGGCGGTCAGCTTGGCGTTGGTGTGCTTCAGCCCCAGCTTGTTGGCGACCAGCTGCGCCGTGCCCGGCATAAGCTGCATCAGCCCGCGCGCCCCGGCCGACGACACGATTCCGGTGTTGAAGGTGCTTTCCTGCCGGATGATGGCATGGACCAGCGCGATTTCCGGCGCGCTCGGCCGCGCGTCGATCATCGGGTATCCGGCCTCGACCAGGAACACGTCGTTCTGCGCGGCGTCCTTGGCGGCGGCGACGGCCAGATCGCGGCGTCCGACCTCGCGCGCCAGCTTGGCGGCCAGCACATAGTCGGCCGGCTCCTTCGAATCGAGGCTGATGCGGCGCAGGAAGGCGGTCACCCGCTCATCCTCCTTGCCCTCGATCTCCGCCAGCATGCGGGCGGCGCGGACCGCCTCGCGGCGCTCGAAGGCGGTGGCGTCGGCGTTCGACACGCGCGGTTCGGCCGGCAGGTCGATGCGTCCGCTGCCGCCGGTGTGGCGCGCGGCGAGCTGGCCGTAGAAGGTCGTGCCGTACTGCGCGGCCTTCGCGTACCACTCCTTGGCCTGCGCGGTCTGGCCCAGCGCCTCGGCCGCGCGTCCGCACCAGTAGGCGCCGCGCGCCTTGCTGATCGGGGCGCTCACCGACCGGTAGAGCTTATGGAAGTGCCCGAAGGCGTCGGACGGGTTGTCGAGGTAACGCAGCGCCAGGAAGCCGGCGAGGAATTCCGCGTCGGCGACGCCGTTGCCCTCGGTCTGGCCGTGCGCCTTCACCAGCCGGTAGGCGAGGTTGTAATCGCCCCGTTCGATGGAGCGGCGGGCCAGGATGTGCCGCTCCGTCCACCAGGCCTGCGGCCGGCCCATGTCCTTGGGTGCCTGGGTCAGGATCTCCAGCGCACCGGCGTCGTCGCCCTTGCGGCGGCGGTAGCGGGCGCGGTCGAATAGCAGGCCGGGGTCGTTGCGCAGGGACGCCGGCACGCGGGCCAGCGCCGCGTCGGCGTTCTTCGAATCGCTGTCCAGCGCGATCCGCGCCTCGATCAGCAGGTCGTAGGCCTCGTCGAAGAAGGGCAGCATGCGCCGCACCGCCGCTTCCTGCCGTTCCCACAGCAGCCGGTCGATGCGCGCCTTGTGGTCCTGCGGGCGCAGGTGCGAGCGGTAGCGGCCGAGGAACGCCTCCTCATCCGCCGGGGTCATGTTCGCCTCGACCCAGCGCGCGCGGACCAGCTTCACGGCGCGGTCGGCGCTGCCGGTCGCCATCAGCGTGTCGGCGTGGCGCAGGAAGCCTTCGGCGGTCAGCGGCGGGTACTGCTTGAACCACGCGAGCACCCGGTCCTCGTCCAGGTCGATGGGCATGGCCTTCTCGGCCTGCCGGCGCAGCTGCGTCTGGTTCGGCCAGTCGCCGTTCTCGCGGATGAAGGAGGCGATCTCGTCGAAGCTGCCGCCGCCGGGTGCCGCCAGCGCCATCCAGCGGATCACCTTGGCCGGCAGCTTCTCCTTGGCCTGCGACGCGATGCGCAGCGCCTCGTCGTGCCGGTCGTCGTCGGCGGCCTTGAAGGCCTGCCGATAAATGGTGACGTCCTGCGCGGTCAGGCTGGCCGCCGCGACCGGGGCGGTGCTCAGCAGAAGCAGGGCGGTCAGGGATGCGGCAAGCGCGTTTCGGGCGCTCTTGCTCAGGAAGGTCGGGGCGGCTAAGGTGCGCGACACTTTTCTTGCAGTCCGTCGGAGGTGGCAGGCATGTTGTACGGTTCCATCGTCGCTCTTTTGACCCCGTTCAAAAACGGGAAAGTGGACGAGGCCGCCTTCCAGTCCTTCGTCGAGTGGCAGGTTGCGCAGGGCACCCACGGTCTCGTCCCGTGCGGCACCACGGGTGAATCGCCCACCCTTTCCCACGAGGAACACAACCGCGTCGTCGAGCTGTGCATCGAAGCCGCGGGCGGCAAGGTGCCGGTCATCGCCGGCACCGGCTCCAACTCGACCGACGAGGCGATTTCCCTCACCCAGCACGCCAAGAAGGCCGGCGCCACGGCGGCGCTCGTGGTGACGCCCTATTACAACAAGCCGACGCAAGAAGGTCTGTACCAGCATTTCAAAGCGATCCATGACGCGGCGGATTTGCCGATCGTTATCTACAACATTCCCGGCCGCAGTGTCGTGGATATGTCGGTGG
>JAEZID010000078.1 GCA_023416195.1 Pseudomonadota bacterium
GCCGGCACCTGGAAGGATTTGACGGACAGCGTCAATCTGATGGCCGCCAACCTGACGGGGCAGGTGCGCAACATCGCCGAGGTGACGACGGCGGTTGCGAACGGGGATCTGTCCAAGAAGATCACCGTCGATGTGAAGGGCGAGATCCTGGAGCTGAAGTCCACGATCAACACGATGGTGGACCAGCTGAACAGCTTCGCGTCGGAGGTCGCGCGGGTGGCGCGCGAGGTGGGCATCGAGGGCAAGCTTGGCGGACAGGCGCAGGTCAAGGGCGTGGCCGGCACCTGGAAGGACCTGACCGACAACGTCAACATGATGGCGGCGAACCTGACCGGTCAGGTCCGCAACATCGCGGAAGTGACGACCGCCGTCGCGCGGGGCGACCTGTCGAAGAAGATCACCGTCGATGTGCGCGGCGAGATTCTGGAGTTGAAGAACACCATCAACACGATGGTGGACCAGCTGAACAGCTTCGCGTCGGAGGTGACCCGCGTTGCGCGTGAGGTGGGGTCAGAAGGCAAGCTCGGCGGACAGGCCAAGGTCGAGGGCGTCGGCGGCACCTGGAAGGATCTGACCGACAACGTGAACATGATGGCGACCAACCTGACCAATCAGGTGCGCGGCATCGCCGAGGTGGTGACGGCGGTGGCGCAGGGCAACCTGAAGCGCAAGCTGACGGTGGACGCCAAGGGCGAGATCGCCGCGCTGGCCGATACGATCAACGGCATGATCGAGACGCTGGCCATCTTCGCCGATCAGGTGACCAACGTGGCGCGCGAGGTCGGCATCGAGGGCAAGCTGGGCGGGCAGGCCAAGGTGCCCGGCGCCACTGGCGTGTGGCGCGACCTGACCGACAACGTCAACCAGCTCGCCGCCAACCTGACCACCCAGGTCCGCGCCATCGCCGAGGTGGCGACCGCCGTGACCAAGGGCGACCTGACCCGCTCCATCACGGTGGAGGCCTCGGGCGAGGTCGCGGCGCTGAAGGACAACATCAATGAAATGATCCGCAATCTTCGCGACACCACGCTGAAGAACGCGGAGCAGGACTGGCTGAAGACCAACCTCGCCAAGTTCACCCGCATGTTGCAGGGCGAACGCGATCTGGTCACCGTCTCCAACCTGATTCTGTCGGAGATCGCGCCGCTGGTGAACGCCCAGCACGGCGTCTTCTACGTCGCCGCGCGCGAAAACGACGAGCCGGTGCTCGACCTCGTCGCCAGCTACGCGCTGAAGGAGCGCAAGAACCTCGGCAGCCGCTTCGCGCTCAAGCAGGGGCTGGTGGGGCAGTGCGCCTACGAGAAGAAGCGCATCCTGCTGACCAACGTGCCGAAGGACTACGTCGCCATCAGCTCCGGCCTGGGCGAGGCGCCGCCGATGAACATCATCGTCCTGCCGGTGCTGTTCGAGAACGAGGTGAACGCGGTCATCGAACTGGCCTCCTTCAACCGCTTCAGCGAGACGCACCAGTCCTTCCTGGAGCAGCTGACCGAGAGCATCGGCATCGTGCTGAACACGATCGCCGCCAACATGCGCACGGAAGGCCTGCTGAAGCAGTCGCAGCGCCTGACGACCGAACTGCAAAGCCAGCAGGAGGAGCTGAAGACCACCAACGAGCGGCTGGAGCAGCAGGCCGCCTCGCTCCGCCAGTCGGAGGAGCTGCTGAAGGCCCAGCAGGAGAAGCTGCGCCAGACCAACGAGGCGCTGGAGGAAAAGGCCGAACAGCTGGCGCGCCAGAACGTGGAGGTCGAGCGCAAGAACCGCGAGGTCGTGCTCGCCAAGGCGGCCCTGGAGGAGAAGGCCGAACAGCTCTCCCTCACCTCCAAATACAAGTCGCAGTTCCTGGCCAACATGAGCCACGAGCTGCGCACGCCGCTGAACAGCCTGCTGATCCTGTCGAAGCTGCTGGCCGACAACCCGGACACCAACCTCAGCGACAAGCAGGTGGAGTTCGCCCGCACCATCCACGCGGCGGGCACCGACCTGCTGAGCCTGATCAACGACATCCTCGACCTGTCGAAGATCGAATCCGGCACGGTCACGCTGGAAATCGGCGAGGTGGTGCTGGACGACCTGCGCGGCCATGTGGAGCGCACCTTCGCCCAGCTCGCCCAGGAAAAGGGCCTGCGCTTCACCATCGAGATGGACCAGCGGCTGCCCGACGCGATCCAGACGGACGAGAAGCGCCTCGAACAGGTGCTGAACAACCTGCTGTCCAACGCCTTCAAGTTCACGGAGACGGGCGGCGTGACCTTCCGGCTGGAGCCGGCGACTCAGGGCTGGAGCAGCGGCCATCCGGTGCTGAACGCGGCCGATCAGGTGCTGGCCTTTTCCGTCATCGACACCGGCATCGGTATTCCAGAGAACAAGCAGAAGATCATCTTCGAGGCGTTCCAGCAGGCCGACGGCACGACCAGCCGCAAGTACGGCGGCACGGGCCTGGGCCTCTCGATCAGCCGCGAGATCGCGCGCCTGCTGGGCGGCGAGATCCGCGTCGCCAGCGCGCCGGGCGAGGGCAGCGCCTTCACGCTCTACGTCCCGCTGAACTTCGATCTCGCCAGCCACGCGGAACAGCAGGCGTCCCGGACGGCGGCCGCCGTGGCGCCGACGCGGCCCATCGTCGCCTCCGGTTCCGAGGAAGGGCTGGCGCTGCTGCAACTCCACCCGTCCATGGACGACCGCGAGCGCATCCGGCCGGGCGACCCGCTGGTGCTGGTGATCGAGGACGACGTGAAGTTCGCCTCCATCCTGATCGATCTGACGCGGGAGAAGGGCTTCAAGGTCATCATGGCGAACGCCGGCGGGCCGGCCATGCCGCTGGCCCGCAAGTACCGGCCGGACGCCGTCCTGCTGGACATCGGCCTGCCGGACATGAACGGCTGGGCGCTGCTGGATCTGCTGAAGCGCGACCCGCAAACCCGCCACATTCCCGTGCACATCATCTCCGCCAAGGACGAGCGGCGGCGCGGGCTCGCCATGGGGGCCTTCGCCTACAGCGAGAAGCCGGTCGACCGCGAGGCGATCTTCGCCGCGCTGAACAAGGTGAAGGGTTTCGTGGAGCGGCATCACCGCAAGCTGCTGATCGTCGAGAAGGAGGGGGAGCGGCCGGGGGCGATCGCCGCGCTGGTCGGCAACGGCGACGTGGAAAGCCGCAGCGTGACCACCGTGGAGGAGGCGAAGGAGGCGCTGGCGGGGGAGGCGTTCGACTGCATGGTGATGGACCTTACCCACCCGCAGCCGGCCGATTTCGACCTGATCGAAGGGCTGCGCGCCCACGAGGGCACCGCCTGGATGCCGGTCGTCGTCTACGCGGCCGAGACCATCGCGCCGGAGGACGAGGCGCGGCTGCGCCGGCTGGCGGAAACGGTCGTGCTGAAGGAGGTGCGGTCGTCCGGCTCCCTGCTCGATGAAACGGCGCTGTTCCTGCACCGCGCGGTGGATCGCCTGCCCGAGGAAAAGCGCCGGACCCTGCTGGAACTGCGCCAGCGCGACCCCTCGCTGGCCGGAAAGAAGGTGCTGATCATCGATGACGACTTCCGAAACATCTTTTCCCTGGCGAGCGTGCTGGAAGCGCACGACATGACCGTGCTGCACGCCGAAAGCGGCATGGACGGGCTGGCGCGGCTGAAGCAGACTTCGGACGTGGACGTCGTGCTGGTGGACATCATGATGCCGAACATGGACGGCTACCAGACCATCCGGGAGATCCGCAACATGCCCGGCCGGCAGGGGCTGCCGGTGATCGCCGTGACCGCCAAGGCGATGAAGGGCGACCGGGAAAAATGCATCGACGCGGGCGCCACCGATTATCTGGCCAAGCCGGTGGACGTTGACCATCTGGTCTCGCTTTTGCGCGTCTGGACCGGCCGGCAGCACGCCGCGCCAGCGGCCGGCATGCCGACGATTCTTCAGCGGCCCAACCGGGAATGAGAGACTGGCCGATGCCTCCGCGGGACGACAGCAAAGGGTTTCGGAACGCCATGGCGGCGATGCCGGGCGAGGTGACGGGCGGGGCGGCGGACAGCCTGCCCCCGCCCGAAGCGCGCATCCTGGTGGTGGACGACGATCCGCGCAACCTGCTGGCCATGCGGGAAACGCTGGGCGACCTGGGCGCCACGCTGGTGCTCGCCCGCTCCGGCGAGGAAGCGCTGAAGCACGTCCTGGACGAGGATTTCGCGGTGATCCTGCTGGACGTGCACATGCCGGACATGGACGGCTACGAGACGGCCGAGCTGATCCGCCACCGCCGGAAATCGCGGCACATCCCCATCCTGTTCCTGACGGCCATCAACAAGGACGAGATGCACATCTTCCGCGGCTATTCGACGGGGGCCGTGGACTACATGTTCAAGCCGGTCGATCCGGTGATCCTGCGCAGCAAGGTGTCGGTCTTCGTCGAGCTGTACCGCAAGACCGAGGAGGTGAAGCGGCAGGCCGAGCTGAAGCAGCGGCTGATGACCGAGAATTTCCGCGTGCGCACGGAAAAGATGATGGCCGAACAGGCGCTCCGCCGGTCGGAGGAGCGGCAGGCGCTGATCGT
>JAEZID010000080.1 GCA_023416195.1 Pseudomonadota bacterium
CGGCGATGCTGGCGCTTGAGGTGAAGAACCCGCTGTCGGGCATCGGCGGCGCCGGCCAGCTGCTGGAGGAGAATGCCGGCGAGCAGGACCGCGTGCTGACCCGCCTGATCTGCGACGAGGCCGACCGCATCGTCGCGCTGGTCAACCGGATGGAGGTTTTCTCCGACGAGCGCCCGCTGGAGCGCGGCGCGGTGAACATCCACACGGTGCTGGAGCATGTGCGCAAGGTGGCGCAGAGCGGCTTCGCCCGGAACATCCGCTTCGTCGAGCGGTACGACCCGTCGCTGCCTCCGGTCTATGGCAACCGCGACCAGCTCATCCAGATTTTCCTGAACCTGATTAAAAATGCGGCAGAGGCTGCCCCGGAACCGGGCGGCGAGATCGTGCTCAGCACATCCTATCAGCACGGCGTGCGCATGGCCCTGGCGGGCGGCGACACGCGGCTGCATCTGCCGTTGCTCGTATCCGTTCAGGATAATGGCGACGGCATTCCGGAGGATCTGCGGTCGAACCTGTTCGATCCCTTCGTTACCACGAAGGTGAACGGAACTGGCCTCGGACTTGCATTGGTGGCGAAAATCATTGGCGACCACGGCGGCGTCATCGAATTTGACAGCCAGCCGCGCCGCACCGTCTTCAAGGTCTCGCTGCCCATGTACGATGAATCGCAGAACACCGGCGATCCCGCTCCGGCCAACAGCGTTCAAGGGTCCGGCGTTCGAGGGCTCCGCGGATGAGTGCGGCCACGATCCTCGTCGCGGATGACGACCGCGCGATCCGCACCGTCCTGACGCAGGCGCTGGCGCGCCTTGGCCACGACGTGCGCACCACCGGCAACGCGTCCACGCTGTGGCGCTGGGTGGCGGACGGGCAGGGCGATCTGGTCATCACCGACGTGGTGATGCCGGACGAGAACGGCCTGGACCTGATCCCGCGCATCAAGAAGATCCGCCCCGACCTGCGCGTCATCGTGATGAGCGCGCAGAACACGCTGATCACCGCCGTGAAGGCGGCCGAGCGCGGCGCGTTCGAATACCTGCCCAAGCCCTTCGACCTGAAGGAGCTGGTGTCGGTGGTCGAGCGGGCGCTGAATTCCAACACCCCGCCGGCCGCGCTGCCCTCGGACGCGGGCGAGGGGGACGAACAGCTGCCGCTGATCGGCCGCTCCCCGGCGATGCAGGAGATCTACCGGGTCCTTGCCCGTTTGATGGGCACCGACCTGACCGTGACCATCACCGGCGAGTCCGGCACCGGCAAGGAGCTGGTGGCCCGCGCGCTGCACGACTACGGCAAGCGCCGCAACGGCCCCTTCGTCGCCATCAACATGGCCGCGATCCCACGCGAGCTGATCGAGTCCGAGCTGTTTGGACACGAGAAGGGCGCCTTCACTGGGGCCACCAACCGCTCCACCGGCCGGTTTGAGCAGGCCCAGGGCGGCACCTTGTTCCTGGACGAGATCGGCGACATGCCGCTGGAGGCGCAGACGCGCCTGCTGCGCGTGTTGCAGGAGGGCGAGTACACCACCGTCGGCGGGCGTACGCCCATCAAGACGGACGTGCGCATCGTAGCCGCGACCCACCGGGACCTGCGCACGCTGATCCGTCAGGGCCTGTTCCGCGAGGATCTGTTCTACCGTCTGTGCGTCGTGCCGATCCGCCTGCCGCCGCTGCGCGAGCGTACGGAGGACGTGCCGCTGCTGGTGCGCCACTTCCTGAACCTCTGCGCGGCGCAGGGGCTGCCGGTCAAGAGCATCGACCAGCCGGGCATGGACCGGCTGAAGCGGTACCGCTGGCCCGGCAACGTGCGCGAGCTGGAAAACCTCGTCCGCCGTCTGGCCGCCCTGTACTCGCAGGAGGTCATCAGCCTCGACGTGATCGAGGCGGAGTTGGCGGACGCCACCCCGGCCGCGCAGCCGGTCGAGGAGCCACAGGGCGAGGGCCTGTCCTCCGCCGTCGAGCGGCATCTGAGGGACTATTTCGCCGCGCACCAGGACGGAATGCCGTCCAACGGCCTGTACGACCGCGTCCTGCGCGAGGTCGAACGGCCGCTGATCGCGCTCAGCCTGTCGGCGACGCGGGGCAACCAGATCAAGGCGGCGCAGCTGCTCGGCCTCAACCGCAACACGCTGCGCAAAAAGATCCGGGATCTCGACATCCAGGTGGTTCGCGGCCTCAAATGAGGCCGCGGGCGTCACCGCCAGCGTGCCTTTTTTGTGACACGGACGCCCATCCCCCTAGGTCGTAAGCCGCCTTGAGGAGACTGTCCGAAAGGCCGGGGGGCTTACCGCTTGGCAGCCCGGCAACAGCTGGTGTATCTTTCTGGCAACAATACCGGTTGCCAGAGTCATGTCGCCTGCACCACCTGAAAACGCCACGGCCCGTTGGCAGCAGTTCCTCCGCTGGTCGGCCCGCGTCGGGTTGACCAAGCGGCTGGCGTTCGCGCTGTCCCTGGCCGCGCTGGCGGCGGGGTTCGCCACCTACACGGCGCTGACCGAAAGCGCGCCGTTCGGCGAGGCGAACCCGCGCACGGTCACCCTGCTGCTGACGCTTGACCTCGCGCTGCTGCTGCTGCTCGGCGTGCTGATCGCGCGGCGCATCGTGACCATCTGGATCGGGCGGCGTCGGGGCCTCGCCGGGTCGCAGCTGCACGTTCGGCTGGTGCTGGTGTTCAGCCTTCTGGCGGTGGCGCCGGCCATCATCATGGCGGCCTTCGCGACCGTGTTCTTCTACGTCGGCGTTCAGTCCTGGTTCAGCGACCGGGTGCGCACGGCGGTGAACGAATCCCTGGCCGTCGCCAGCGCCTACCTGCACGAGCACCAGCAGAACATCCGCGCCGACGCGCTCGCCATGGCCAACGACCTGAACCAGGAGGCGGCGCGGCTGGCCAGCGATCCCGACCGGTTCGAGCAGGTGGTCGCCACCCAGGCCATGCTGCGCGCCCTGTCGGAGGCCATCGTCTTCAACGGCACGACCGGCTCGATCCTGGCGCGGTCCGGCTACACCTTCACGCTGGAATTCGACCCGATTCCGGAAGACAAGCTGATGATGGCCCGCCGGGGCGAGGTGGTGCTGATCATCAGCGAGAACGACGACCGCGTGCGCGCGCTGGTCCGGCTCGACCGCTACGCCGAAACCTACCTGTACGTCGGCCGCATGGTGGAACCGCGCGTTCTCTCGCACATGGCCTCCGCGCAGGGGGCCGTGCAGGAGTACGCCGCCCTGGAAAGCCAGCGCGGCAGCCTTCAGATCACCTTCACCCTGATCTTCCTGGTCGTGGCCCTGCTGCTGCTGCTGGCCGCCGTGTGGGCCGGCCTGATCTTCGCGACCAAGCTGGCGCGGCCGATCAGCGCCCTGATCGGCGCAGCGGAGCGCGTGCGCGCCGGCGACCTGACCGTGCGCGTCACCGAGCCGCCGGGCGAGGACGAGCTTGGCCTGCTGTCGCGCGCCTTCAACCGCATGACGACGGAGATCGAAAGCCAGCGGCACGAGCTGCTGTCGGCCAACCGCCTGATGGACGAACGCCGCCGCTTCACCGAAACGGTGCTGGCCGGCGTGTCGGCGGGCGTGTTCGGCCTGGACGCCGAAGGGCGGATCAACCTGCCGAACCGGTCGGCGGCGCGGCTGCTGGGCGTCGAGGATCCGGAAACGCTGATCGGGCGCAAGCTGGCCGACCTGTCGCCGGAAATGGGCGACCTGCTGGACAACGCGCCGAAGCGGCCGGGCCGCGTGGTGCAGGACCAGATCCAGGTCCGCCGTCCGGGCGGCGTGCCGCTGACCCTGCTGGTGCGCATCACCGCCGAGGGACGGTCGAGCGCCGGAGAGGTGCGCGGCTACGTCGTGACCTTCGACGACATCACCGAACTGGTGTCCGCGCAGCGCAAGGCCGCCTGGGCCGACGTGGCGCGGCGCATCGCGCACGAGATCAAGAACCCGCTGACGCCGATCCAGCTGTCGGCGGAACGGCTGCGCCGCAAGTACCTGAAGGAGATCACCTCCGACACCGAGGTCTTCACCATGTGCACGGACACCATCGTGCGGCAGGTGGACGACATCCGGCGCATGGTGGACGAATTCTCGGCCTTCGCGCGCATGCCGCAGCCGGTGATGAAACCCTGCAACATCAACGACCTCGTCCGGCAGGCGGTGTTCCTGCAATCGAGCGCGCACGCCGGCCGGATCAAGTTCGAGATGGAGCTTCCCCCCGGCCCGCTGACCGTGCCCTGCGACAGCCGGCAGATCAGCCAGGCGCTGACCAACCTGTTGCAGAACGCCGCCGACGCCATCGAGGGGCGGCCGGCGCCGGCGGACGGGTCGGACCTGCCGCCGGGCGCGGTGGCGATCCGGGTGAAGGCGGACGAGGAGCGCGTGGTCCTGACCGTCGAGGACAACGGCAAGGGCCTGCCCACCGAGGAGCGGGACCGGCTGACCGAACCCTACGTGACGACGCGGGCCAAGGGCACCGGCCTGGGCCTCGCCATCGTCAAGAAGATCATGGAAGACCATGGCGGCGTGCTGACCCTGGAGGACCGCGAAGGCGGCGGGGCGCGCGTCGGCCTGGTGATCCCGAACACCTCATTGGCCGAGGGCGACGCCCGAGGCGGCAGCGACACGCCGGCGGAGACCGGTGGAGAGAAGAGGCAAGCAGCCCATGGCGCATGACATTCTGATCGTCGATGACGAAGCGGATATCCGGATGCTCATTGCGGGCATCCTGAACGACGAGGGCATGAAGACGCGCGAGGCGGCCGACGCCGATCAGGCGTTCGCGCAGGTGGCGGCGCGGCGGCCGAGCCTCGTCGTGCTGGACATCTGGCTCCAGGGCAGCCGTCTGGACGGCCTGCAGATCCTGGAACAGCTGATGCGCGACCACGCGAATCTGCCGGTCATCATGATTTCCGGCCACGGCAACATCGAAACCGCCGTGTCCGCCATCAAGATCGGCGCCTACGACTTCATCGAGAAGCCCTTCAAGGCCGACCGGCTGCTGCTGATGGTGGACCGCGCCATCGAGGCCGCCCGGCTGAAGCGCGAGAACGAGGAGCTGAAGCTGCGCGCCGGCGGCGACGTGGAGCTGATCGGCCGTTCCGCCGCCATCAATCAGGTGCGGCAGAGCATCGAGAAGGTCGCCCCCACCGGCAGCCGCGTGCTGATCACCGGCCCGGCCGGATCCGGCAAGGAGGTGGTGGCCCGCCTGATCCACGCCCGCTCGCGCCGCAACGGCGGGCCGTTCGTCGGGCTGAACTGCGCCACCATGCGGCCGGACCGGCTGGAGGTGGAACTGTTCGGCACCGAGGCCGGCGTGGACGGCGCCGGCCGCAAGATCGGCACCTTCGAGCAGGCGCACGGCGGCACGCTGCTGCTGGACGAGGTTGCCGACATGCCGCTGGAAACCCAGGGCAAGATCGTCCGCGCCTTGCAGGAGCAGGTGTTCGAGCGCGTCGGCGGCGGCCACCGGGTCGAGGTGGACGTGCGCGTCATCGCCACCTCCAACCGCGACCTCCAGGCCGAGATCGAGCAGGGGCGGTTCCGCCAGGATCTGTTCTACCGCCTGTCGGTCGTGCCGATCCGCGTGCCGTCGCTGGCCGAGCGGCGCGAGGACATCCCGCTGCTGGCCCGCCATTTCATGCAGCGCTCGTCGGAAGCCGCCGGCCTGCCGGCGCGCGAGTTCGGCGAGGATGCCATGGCGGCGCTCCAGGCCTACGACTGGCCCGGCAACGTGCGCCAGTTGCGCAACGTGGTGGACTGGCTGCTGATCATGGCCCAGGGCGACCCCAAGGAACCGATCCGCGCCGATCAGCTTCCGCCGGAGATCGGCGCCATCACGCCGACCGTGCTGAAGTGGGACAAGGGCGGGGAGATCATGGGCCTGCCGCTCCGCGAAGCCCGCGAGGTGTTTGAGCGCGAGTATCTGCTGGCCCAGGTCACCCGTTTCGGCGGCAACATCTCCCGCACGGCGGCCTTCGTGGGCATGGAACGCTCCGCCCTGCACCGCAAGCTGAAGTCGCTGGGCGTGCACGGCAGCGAGAAGGGCAAGCTGTTCGTGGACTGAAAGACCGTCCTCCCTCCCCCTCTGCGGGGGAGAGCGGAACGGCCGGCCTTGGTGCCTCGCCCGCTTGGTGCTAACCTCCCCGGCTTGAATGCCCGGCAAACGGGCGGGGGAAGGGTGAAGGGGCCGTGAAGGTCATCGTCTGCGGAGCCGGTCAGGTCGGCTCGAACATCGCGCGTTATCTGGCGTCCGAAGGCAATCACGTCACCGTGATCGACCAGTCGGCCGAGCTGATCCAGCGCATCAGCGACACCCTGGACGTCCAGGCCCTGGTCGGCCACGCCTCGCATCCCGACGTGCTGGAAGCGGCCGGGGCGGGCGAGAGCGACATGATCATCGCGGTCACCCAGATCGACGAGATCAACATGGTCGCCTGCGAGGTGGCGCACGCGCTGTTCAACGTGCCCACCAAGATCGCGCGCGTGCGCAACCAGAGCTACCTGAAGCCGATCTGGGCCAACCTGTTCAGCCGCGACCACCTGCCGATCGACGTCATCATCTCGCCGGAGATCGCGGTGGCGCGGGCCATCGCCCGCCGGCTCCAGGTGCCGGGCGCCTTCGACATGATCCCGCTGGCCGACGGCAAGGTGCGCGTGGTCGGCGTGCTGTGCACCGAGACCTGTCCGGTCCTGCACACGCCGCTGCGCCAGCTGACCGGCCTGTTCCCGGATCTGGGGCTGGAGGTCGTGGCGATCATCCGCAACGACAAGTCGATCATCCCCACCGGCGACGACCAGATGCTGCCCGGCGACGAGGTCTATTTCGTCTGCGACAACCGGCACCTGAGCCGCAGCATGGCCGCCTTCGGGCACGAGGAGGTGGAGGCGCGGCGCATCATCATCCTGGGCGGCGGCAACATCGGCCTCTGTCTCGCGGAGGAATTGGAGGCCAACTACTCCCACGTCGCCGCCCGCATCATCGAGGTGAACCGCACCCGCGCGCAGTATGTGGCGCAACGCCTGTCGCGTACGATGGTGCTGCACGGCGACGGCCTCGATCCCGAGATCCTGGAGGAAGCCAACGTCCGCGCGACGGAGACGGTGGTCGCCGTCACCAACGACGACGAGGGCAACATCCTGTCCTCGCTGCTCGCCAAGCGGTACGGCGCGCGGCGCGTCATCACGCTGATCAACAAGACGTCCTATTCGGCGCTGGTCACGCCGCTGGGCATCGACGCCATCGTCAGCCCGCGCGCCATCACCGTGTCGAACATCCTGCAGCACGTCCGGCGCGGCCGCATCCGCGCCGTGCACAGCCTGCGCGAGGGCTTCGCCGAGGTGATCGAGGCGGAGGCGCTGGAAACCTCCGCCGTCGTCAACACGCCGCTGAAGGACATCAACCTGCCGTCCGGCGTGATCGTCGGCGCCATCGTGCGCGGCGACGACGTGATCATCCCGCGTCCCAACACGGTCATCCGGCCGAAGGACCGCGTCATCATCCTCGCCACCGTCGGGCAGGTGAAGAAGGTGGAGAAGATGTTCGCGGTTCGTCTTGAATTTTTCTGATCGCTACCCTTATAGTTTGGACCACGAACAAATCATCATGGCTCGATGGGCATACGTCAACGGCCGCTACCTGCCGCACCGGCAGGCGGCGGTGCACGTGGAGGACCGCGGCTTTCAGTTCGCCGACGGCGTCTACGAGGTGGTCACCCTCCTCGACGGGCGCTTCGCGGACATGGACGGCCACATGGAACGGCTCGGGCGCAGCCTGACGGAACTGCGGATACCCTGGCCCGTTTCCCCGCGGACCTTGGCGATGATCGCGCGGGAATTGGTGCGCCGGAACGGGATCATGAACGGATCGGTCTACATCCAGGTCACGCGGGGCGTCGCGCCGCGCGACTTCAAGTTCCCGCCGGACGCCGAGCCGACGCTGGTCCTGACGGCCAAGCGCGTGACCGCCTTCGCCAAGCCGGAACAGCTGGAGCGGGGCGTTTCGGTCATCACCGTGCCGGACATCCGCTGGGGCCGTTGCGACATCAAGACAGTCGGGCTGCTGGCCCCGGTGCTCGCCAAGCAGCAGGCGGCCGAGGCGGGCGCCTTCGAAGCCTGGATGATCGATGCCGACGGCATGGTGACGGAGGGAAGCTCGTCCAACGCCTGGATCGTGACGGGGGAGGGGCGGGTGGTCACCCGGCCGCCGTCGAACCGGATTCTGAACGGAATCACGCGCCTGTCGCTGCTGCGGCTGGCGGCGGCGCGCGGATTGCCGGTGGAAGAACGCCCCTTCACCGTGGCGGAGGCGCTGGCGGCGCGCGAGGCGTTCCTGTCCTCGGCCGGGACCTTCGCCATGCCGGTGACGCGCATCGACGGCAAGCCGGTCGGCGACGGCAAGCCGGGGCCGGTCACCATGGCGCTGCGGCAGGCCTATCTGGATTATGTGGCCGGCCAGACGGCGGGGATGCCGGCATGACCGCGATTCGGACCGACGTTCCGCTGCCCAAGGCGGTCCTGTACGACTGGGACAACACGCTGGTGGACAATTGGGGCACCGTGCGCGCCGCGCTGAACCACGCCCTGGTGACCTTCGGCCGCGCCCCCTGGACCGAATCCGAGGCGCGCGAGCGCATCAAGCAGTCCATGCGCGACAGCTTCCCCCGGCTGTTCGGCGACCGCTGGACCGAGGCGCGCGACGTCTTCCAAGGCTATTTCGCCGAGCATCATCTGGAGCATCTGCGCTCCCTGCCGGGTGCGGAAACGTTGCTGAAGGCCCTCGCCGAGCGCGGGATCTATCAGGCGGTGGTGTCGAACAAGACCGGCCGCTTCCTGCGCGCCGAGGCCGACGCGCTGGGCTGGACCGGCTATTTCGGCCGTCTGGTCGGCGCCCAGGACGCCGAGTTCGACAAGCCGCACGCCGCCCCGGTGCGGATGGCGCTGGAACCGGCGGGGATCGAACCGGGGCCGGAGGTCTGGTTCGTCGGCGACGCCGATGTCGATATGGAATGTGCCCATGGCGCGGGGATGGTCCCGGTGCTAATAGGGTCCGGCGAGGGGAGTGGTTTCGGTCAATTCCCGCCGGCTCACCGCTATGACACCTGCGATGCGCTGTGTGGCTTGGTGGGAAGCCGTGGTGATACCATATCGGTTCGGGTGGGGGTCGAGACGGTTGCAACGAATACCGGACCTTAACGCTGTGGGGACGTGGGCTCCGGGACAGGAGCCCCAAGAACACTGAAGAAGGGGGCGACATAAAATGTCTGAAAAAAGCCAAAATGTGCAGGACGTGTTTCTCAACCACGTCCGTAAGAACAAGACTCCCGTGACCGTTTTTCTTGTGAACGGCGTTAAACTTCAGGGGATCATCACCTGGTTCGACAACTTCTCCGTCCTGCTGCGGCGCGACGCGCATTCGCAGCTGGTCTACAAGCATGCAATCTCCACCGTGATGCCTGCTCACCCGATTCAACTTTTCGAGCCGCCCAAGGAAGGTGAAAGCGTCTGACCTTTCGACCAATGGCGACGGCCGGGCGCCCAACGCCTCCGGCCGGGCCATCGTGGTCCACCCCGTCCTCCGCAATGAGACGGACGGGGCTTTGCGTCCTCCCGAATCCTGCCTCGACGAGGCGGTGGGCCTTGCGCTCGCCATCGAACTGGATGTCGTGCACGCCGAATGCGTGCGGGTGAACCGCCCGCAACCATCGACGCTGCTGGGATCCGGCACCGTCGAGCACCTCGCCCAAGTGGTCGAGGAGACGGAGGCTTCCCTTGTCATCATGGACCATGCCCTGTCGCCGGTTCAGCAGCGCAACCTGGAAAAGGGGCTGAAGGCGAAGGTCATCGACCGCACCGGCCTGATCCTGGAGATCTTCGGCGCGCGCGCCCGCACGCGCGAAGGCATGCTCCAGGTCGAGCTGGCGGCGCTGACCTACCAGAAGTCGCGGCTGGTGCGGTCCTGGACCCACCTGGAACGCCAGCGCGGCGGCTTCGGCTTCCTGGGCGGCCCCGGCGAATCGCAGCTTGAGATCGACCGCCGCCTGATCGGCGACCGCATCATCAAGATTAAGAAGGAGCTGGACGAAGTCCGCCGCACCCGCGGCCTGCACCGCAAGGCGCGCGCCAAGGTGCCGTACCCGGTGGTGGCGCTGGTCGGCTACACCAACGCCGGCAAGTCCACGCTGTTCAACCGGCTGGCCAACGCCGACGTGTTCGCCAAGGATCTGCTGTTCGCCACGCTGGATCCGACCATGCGTCAGGTCACGCTGCCGTCGGGCCGCAAGGTGATCCTGTCGGACACGGTGGGCTTCATCTCCGACCTGCCGCACGGCCTCGTCGCCGCCTTCCGCGCCACGCTGGAGGAGGTGGATGCCGCCGACATCATCCTGCACGTCCGGGACATATCGCACATCGACACCGACGCCCAGAAGGCCGACGTGCACGAGGTGATGCGCGACATGGGCATCGACCCGGACGAGGACGAGCGCGTGATCGAAGTGCTGAACAAGATCGACGCGCTGGACGGGGAGGCGCGGGACGCGGTGCTGGCGCAGACCAGCCGCAACCCGCGGGCGGTGGCCGTGTCCGCCCTGACCGGGGGCGGCATCGACGATCTCGACCGGCTGCTCGACCAGCGCATGAACGCGCACCGGCAGGTGGTCGACCTGTCGGTCAAGCTGGACGACGGGGCGGCCCTGGCCTGGCTCTACGCCAAGAGCGAGGTTCTGGAGCGCCGCGACGACGAGGAGCAGGCCCACCTGCACGTCGCCATCGACCCGGCCGACCTCGCGCGGTTCGAGAAGCGTTTCGCGCAAGGCTGAGCGTTCGGGCGCGGCGGGGCGTTCGTCCACGCGACGACGTGCCGCGCCCGATCCCTCTCTGGGCTTATGCGGAAAGCGAGGTAGTCTTTTCCGTAATCGCTCCCGACTTCTGGACGGGGGCAACGTCATTCGCACGGAATGCGTTCCCGAAGGGAGGACTGCCAATGCGATTGCAGACGGATCCATCTCGCTTTTCGATCACCGCGTTCCTGGCCGATCAGGTGACCCTGGTGGCGCGGGAGGAGCAACTCTCACCGGGAGCGGCGGTGCTGCGCATTCAGGAGTTATCGCGCGACCCGGCTGGCCGCGCCCGCCTGCTTGACATCATCAGCGACGCCTGGCGGCGGGAAACCAACCCGGCGGAAAGCGGTAAGATCGCCGCCCTGCGGTCGGAAATGGCCGCGTGGGTGCTTCACGCCGCGACCAACGACGGCCGGCCGCATTCCTGACGATCGCTTCCGAACGACAAGAACGGGCACGGGCATTTGTCCGTGGCGGCGGGGCGGGCAGGGCGCCATAATGCGCTCTGCCTCGCCAAGTTTTCCGCCCCACAAACTCCCTGCCGTGGTCCTGTGCGCCTCCTGACCGCCCTTGTTCCCCTTCTGCTGATAACCGGCGCCGCCATGGCCGCCGAGCCCGCCTTGCCGCCGGGCTATGTCGAGGAGGTGGAGAACCCGCCGGAAGATCCGCTGCCGCCCGTGCCGGAGGAGTTCCCGCTGGCGCCGCTCGGTCCCGTGGTGACCGCGCCGGATCCGCACACCTTGCTGAAGGAGTGCAAGGAGGCCACCTTTACGGATTGCTTCCGCCTGTGGCAACCGCCTCCGCCGCCGCCCGAGGAGGAAAAGAAGGCGGCGCGGCAGTCGCCGCTTCCGCCCGATCCGAACGAGCCGCGCCAGCCCGCGGTCGGCGGGCCGCTGACCGGGACGCCACCGGCCCCGAATCCAGAGGCCGATCAGGCGACCTACGAGGCGTTGATCAAGGCGCTGAAGGAAACCGGTGTGGACAAGAACATCCTGATGCCGGAGCCGCCCAAGGACGGAAGCACGACGCTGCAACTGGACCCGAAACCGAATAGGACGGCACCGAAACAGTGACGAGCTTTCCAATTCCCGATGTAGACCGCGTTTCAGCCATCATCCGCGAGGTGGCCGAGACCGAGATCCTTCCCTATTTCCACGACCTCGCCAACGCCGGCGTGCGCGAGAAGACCGGCCCCGGCGACCTCGTGACGCTCGCTGACGAGGCGGGCGAGCGGGCGCTGACCCCGCGCCTGATGGATCTTCTGCCCGGCAGCACCGTGGTCGGCGAGGAGGCGGTGTCCAACGACGCATCGCTGCTGGACCGCATGCATGGCGACGCGCCGGTGTGGATCATCGACCCGGTGGATTAGGCCGAAAAGGAGTCGTTGGGTTGAAGTTGTTCGGTTTCGAACACATCGTCTTTTGACGGGAGAGCAACGCCACCGGAACAAATGACGACCGCCCCAACTCGCCGCAGTTGCTTGATCCCATCCACTGACGCCCTGGTCAAGGATGGAATCGCGTATTCCGGCGTTCCGTTGCTCTTGGTTGACGGCAGGTTAGAACCCGCACCATCGCTGTGGTTGCTGTCGCTGGCGACAGTGCGCCGACCAAAAAACACGATCGATACCTATGCAGAATGTATCGATCTCTGGTTCAACGCGCTCACGACGAACGCGGTTTGCTGGCATCAGGCGACAAAGCGCCATGTTGATCAATTCGTGGCGGCGTTGGTGCGCTCCGGCTGCCTTGCGTCCACGGTGCGGTTGAGGGTCGTGGCGGTTTGCCGATTCTATCGATGGGCCGAGTCGGAAGGGTTAATCGCATTCGCACCCTTCACCTACGCGGCAGTCAATTTGCCTTCGAAGCAACGCAGAGCGGTTAGACCGCATAGCTTGGCGGAATTCAACGAGATCCTCGCTTATCATGATCGGAAGACTGCCGGACTGCTCCGGAGGGATGAGTTGATCTGCGAGGCTGGGCGTTTTATGGGGCTTCGGCGGTCCGAAGTGGCCGGCCTCAGGATCGATCAATTTCTTCATCTGGACCCGACCGAAGACGTGCACTGCATTTGGTTGGATCCGGGCACGGTGAAAGGTGGGAGGGGACGGTACGTCCTAGCGCCCCGCCTGTTTGTGCTTCGCCTGCAACGCTACATTCAGCAAGGGCGGGCACGGATCGTGGAGCAGACCGCACGATACGTCGCGGGTTATGAGGTTCCACCGCACGTCTTCCTGAACGACCGTGGCAAAAATCGCGGGCAGCCCGTATCGCCCGACTACATTACGGATCTGTGGCGGACCGCAGCGCGGAAAGCCGGCCTTGACTCACGGTTTCACAACAACCGATCGTCCTTCGCGACGATCGCCGCCGACACCGCGATGCGCTTGAACGAACTTCCTCTCCCCATCGTGAAGGAATTGCTCGGTCATCGCCAAGAAACCACCAGTGAAATCTATATCAAGTACCAAGAACTGCGCAATTCCGTGTTTCGGCAGGCCAGGGTGGTGAACGACTTTTACGAGCGCGAGCATGGCGGGGGCGAATGAGGGGACGGGCTGCCCTTCGATCGGCGCGCAACGGTGGCGCGACCGCACACCCCCATGACCGGCACCGACGCCAGGGACGCGGTGCGCTCGATCTCACGTTCTCATCCGTCCCCGAACCGCTCGCCGCCACCTTGACCGGTGGCGTTGTGATCGATCCGGTCGATGGATGCGGGCACAATGTGAATGTTGACGGAGCCCCTCCTGAACTAACGTCGTTGATCGCGACCGCCTTCCGGACCCTCCTCTCTGTCTCGGAAATCCCGGAAAGCCGACATCGTTCCAACAAAAACAAGGCCGCAAAACTTCGCAAATTGTTAAAATTCATTTCCGCGCTGCCGGCCTGTGAACAGGTGTTGGGGGCGCGGTTGATGGTCGAATACAGAAAATACCTCTACAAAAACTTCGCCGCCACGACGGCCCACGGTGAATATGGGGCGGCCTGTCAGGCGATGGAAGCGCTGTTCCGAATGAACAAAGTGGCACGTTTCCCGCTGCCGCGGAACGAGTCCAAGGCCGTTGTGCGTGGTTCGGCTGTCTCGGCGGGGCGAACCTTCGCGACGACGTTCGTGGGGGCCAACTTCGCGAACGCCAACGAGGCGAACGAGACGTTGATGGGAGGCCTTCTTGACCTTTTCTGGAGCGAAATCGAGGCCCTCTTCGAGCGGCTCGAACGTGGCCGGAACTGGCGCATGGAAGTGCGTGACGGGTGTCCGCCGCCCACGCTCATGATGAGTGACGGCCGTGACCGGCTTACCGAAGCGTCGGTGAAGGCCCTGGAAGCGCAATACGGCGGCTTCGACTCCCGTAATCCGTACGATACCCGCCGGAGCGAAACGGATTGCCCGTGGCGCCACCTTCAGGTGACGGCTTACCAACGGGCGAGACCGCAGGGGGGGATAACACGCATCGCCTTGTTGACGTTCTTCCACCCTACGGTCGTGCTTGCCTCCCTCTTCGCCGGGATATTGGCGGCGGGGTGCGTCAATCCAGCCTCAATCGAGTGCCTGGAACTCGATGACATGCAACCCGACGCTCAGGATCCGGCGTTGCGCCGGATCGTTCCGGCGAAAGCCCGAGCGCTCGGCGATGTCGATCTGCCGCCGTTTCCGGTGGGGGGGAGGAACGCCCGGACGTTGCCCCGCTTGTGGGAGCGCTACGTCGTTGCCTCGGAGGAGATCCGTCGGTTGGCCCCTCCATCATACGCAACGCGCTTGCTGCTGTGGTGGG
>JAEZID010000081.1 GCA_023416195.1 Pseudomonadota bacterium
GGACCGGGCCGTGCACCGACAGAACGCGCACGATGTGCGATCCCGCCGCCGGCAGGCCGAGGCCGGCGGCGATCCAGAAATCCTCCTGCCCGGCCGTGGCGAAGCCGGTATCGGCAGCGTCCCCATCGCTCTCGGCGGTGGCGGGCGCCGTGGCGTCTGCGGCGATGCGGCGGGCCAGGGCGGCGACGGTCAGCGTCGCCAGGATGCCCTGCGCCGGCACGGGATGCCCCAGGGCGCGCAGCCGCTGCCCGATCTGGATGGCGAGCAGGCTGGTGCCGCCGATGGCGAAAAAGTTGTCCTCGCGCATCACCGGGCGGACGTCCAGCACCTCTTCCCAGACGCGGGCGATGGCGGTCTCCAGCTCGCCCTCGGGGAGCGCTCCGCCGGTCTCGCGATCGCCGGCCCGCGCGGCGTCGGCCAGCGCCAGCAGCGCCTGCCGGTCCACCTTGCCGGCCGAGCTGACCGGCATCCTGGCGACGGTGCCGACCTGGGCCGGGACCATGAAGGCGGGCAGCAGTCCGGCCAGATAGGCGCGCCAGTCCTCCGTAATGGCGCCTTCGGTGGTGGCGCCTTCCGCGGCGGCGTCCTCCGGCTGCGGGCTCTCGACGAAGGCGAGCAGCCGGCCCTTGTGCTGGAACGCGGCAGCGTGGCGGACCCCGGGGTGGCGCAGCAGCGTGCGCTCGATCTCGCCCAGCGAGACCGACTGGCCGGACACCTTCACCATGTCGTCGGCGCGGCCCAGCGACTCCAGCTCCCCGTCCTCATTCCAACGGCCGAGATCGTGGGTGCGGTAGGCGCGGCCGAAGGGCGTCTCTACGAAATTCTCCGCGCTCAGCTCCGGCTGGTTCAGGTAGCCGCGCGACACGCCGCGGCCGACCACATGGATTTCCCCGACCTCGCCCGGCGCGACCGTGTTGCCGTCCTTGTCCAGAAGATGCACGGAGCTGTTCACGAAGGGGCGGCCGCTGGGCAGCGGGCCATCGCCGTCGGGCCGCGCCCGGTGCATGCAGATGGTGCCGCAGGCCTCCGTCGCGCCGTGCATGTTCCAGTAGGCGAGGTGGCGGGCGTAGTGCCGCGCGTCATCGGCGTTGGGCCGTTCCCCGGACGTCAGGATCATGCGCAGCCCGGCCGGCACCGCCCCGCCGAACAGACGCAGGTAGGAGGGGGTGAACAGCGCGACGGTGACGCGGCGCTCCGCCATCATCGCCAGCAGCCGTTCCGGCTCGTCGATCAGTGTGCGGGTGGCGGGGACGTAGGCGGCGCCGGACAGCAGGGGCAGGCACAGTTCCCGGAAGCCCAGGATGAAGCCCGGCGAGGTGGACAGCAGGATGCGGTCGTCCGGCCGGATTTCCTGCGCCTCGACATGGCCGAGCGCCAGATTCACGCAAGCGTCGTGCTGGATCAGAACGCCCTTGGGTTGTCCCGTCGAGCCCGAGGTGAACAGGATGGCGGCGAGGTCGTTTGGCTTGCCCGGCCGGTGCGGGCGGTGGGTGTTCCGCGCCCGGAAATCGTCGTCCAGCGCCTCCGGCCGCAGGATGGCCGGACGCTCCGCCGTTTCGGCGAGCGCCGCGACCAGCCCGTCCGGCGGCGTCAGGCCGTCCAGCGCGATGACGATCCGCATGCCGGCCTGCCGCGCCATGTTGGCGAGCCGCTGGGCCGGCAGGTCGGCGACCATCGGCACATAGACGCCGCCGGCCTTCAGGATGGCCAGGAAGGCGGCCGGCAGGTCGCCCGACCGTTCCGCCAGCACGCCGACCGGCTCCCCCCCGCGCAGGTCGAGGCCGAGCAGGGCGTGGGCCAGCGCGTTCGCCGCCGCGTCCAGGCCCGACCAGCTCAGGATCCCGCAGGCGCCGACGATGGCCGGGGCGTCCGGCTGCCGGTCGGCGAGGTTTTCGAATCCTTCGTGAAGGCGCAGCGCGGGCCACGCCCGGACGGGCCCAAAGCACATTGAGATCTGCTCAGCGTCGGCGGAGCTGGCGAAGTCGGCGTCGGTCATCGAAGTACCCGGCAATGCTTCGGATAAGTGACTGTCCGGAGAGAAATTCGAGTCTCAACCACACAAAAGACCGAAAGCTCTCCAAATAAGTGTTGTAAATACCGATAATACGTCCTATCGAGAATTTGTTCAACGATTTATACAACTCAAAGGAAATTCGCCTCCGCATTCGTCACGGACAGGAGGAATGGACGGCGTGGGCCGCACTCCGATACCGGTGCCGGGCGCCTACATTCGAATGACATGGCGCTCATGACAGGACGCGAACGGCATGGCGGTTCGGCACGCCGATCGATGGCGCCGTCCGTATCAGGCGGCTCCGTCGAGGATTCCCCGATGTGGCGGAATTGGTCTCAAGGAAAGGCGCCGCTTCAGGATTTCTCTCATGAAAAGGAGGGAAATACGGCCAAAGACCTGTCCTTATGGTCGCCAAGTGTTTCCCAGTCTCATCCGCGCCCACAACCGACAGCGGTTGAGCGTCCCTTCAAGGGGCGGTAGAAGGCACATCACCTCTACCTCTTTCGCGGAGCGCTGCGCGCCATGACCGGCAAATTCCTGATCGCCTTCCTCGTCCTGGCCGGCGCCCTGCTGGCCCAGCCGGCCGCGGCCCAGCAGCCGGCCCAACCGTCGACCGATCTCGACGTCCTGCTCGATGCCTGCCGCACCCACGACGGCGGCCTGCCGGAGGCAACCTGCCAGTGCATCGCCAAGAGCCTGACCAAACAGGAACTGGCGACCTACCGCCAGCTGGTCGCCGCCCGGCGCGGCAACGACAGCGACTGGAGCGCCTTCGAGCGCAAGAACAGTTCCTTCATCCGCAAATTCGACGACACCGTGAAACGCTGCCAGCGCTGAGGCGTCACGCGTTCCGAATCAGCTCCATGGCCGCGTCGAACAGATCCCCCTCCGGGTCGGCGAAGCGGTCCACCACCGTGAAGTGGTTGGCGCCCGGCTCGACCATGTCACGGATGGCGTTGCCCTCCGCCGCCCAGGCGCGGGCGTAATCGGCCTGCTGGCGGTGCATCTCGTCGGTCTCTTCCGCTCCCAGCGCCAGGACCAGCGTGGGGGCGGGGGCCGGCACGGCGTGGATCGGGCTCAGCCGCCGCGCCGACTCGGCGTCGAGCCGCAGCTGTTCGTTCGCCTCGAAATGCCGCAGCGGTTCCAGATCGTAGATGCCGCTCAGCGCGAAGGCGCCCTTCACCCGCTCCGGCTCCGCCGAGGCGAGCGTCGCCGCCAGATGCCCGCCCGCCGAATGGCCGGCGACGATCAGCCGTTCCGAATCGGCGCCGAACTCCCCCGCCTGCTCCGCCACCCAGGCCAGCCCGTGCCGCGCGTGGCCGACCAGCGTGTCCAGCGTCACGTCGGGGCACAGCCCGTAGCCGATCAGCGCGACCGCCACGCCCTTCGCCACGAACGGCTCGGCGACGAAGGAGAACATGTCCTTGGACAGCCCCCGCCAATAGCCGCCGTGGATGAACACCAGCAGCGGCGCGCCGTCGCCGGCCGGGAAGACGTCCACGCGCTGGCGCGGGTGCGGCCCCACCGGAAGGTCAAATCGGCCGGGCAGCCGCCCGCGCAGCTCGGCGCTCCGCGCTTCCCAGCGGGCGAAGATGTCCACATGCTCCGGCACCAGCTTGCGGAAATTGTACTGGCGGTCGATCTCGGCGGCGTCCATGCCGCGATGGAGGGGCTCAGACGCCAAG
>JAEZID010000112.1 GCA_023416195.1 Pseudomonadota bacterium
GTCGGGGCCGATGCACACCGCGCGCACCTGCTGCTGCTCACCCACCACGTGCTCCAGCGCGGCGATGAACTCTTCCGCGAGCCGCCCGTGGGTCACCAGAACCATACCGATCATGGGACATCCTTCAATTTTGGATCCTCCCCCAAAGCCGCGTTCTTTTTATCGTTCGTTCAGTCAACACCCGACACGCCTCACCCGCCCAGCGGCGACTGGCGTTGCAGTTCGCGGTGGCTGAGGCCGACCTTGAGCCCGAGATCCCGGAGCCACGCCGCCAGCCGTTCCGCGACGAACACCGACCGGTGCTTGCCGCCCGTGCAGCCGACCGCGATGGTCAGGTAGCTCTTGCCCTCTTGGTTGTAGCGCGGCAGCAGTGGTCGCAACAAGTCCGTCAAATGCCGGAAAAATTCCGGGAAGTCCGGATCGCCCTCCACCCGCGCCGCCACGGCCGGGTCCAGGCCGGTCAGCGGCCGCAGATCCGGATCGTAATGCGGGTTGGTCAGGAAGCGCACGTCGAAGACCAGATCGGCTTCGCGCGGCAGGCCCAGCCGGAAGGAGAAGGAGGTCACGAAGACCTGCAACGCCGCCTGCGCACCGATCTGGAACGTGCCGGCCAGAATCCGGCGCAGGTCGTGGATCGACAGCTGCGTGGTGTCGATGGTCTCGTCCGCCTGCTGCTTCAGCGGGAACAGCATGGCGCGCTCGCGCTGGATGCCGTCCGGGACCGGCCGGTCGTCGGCCAGCGGATGGCGGCGGCGCGTCTCGGTGAAGCGGCGTTGCAGAACCTCGTCGCCGCAGTCCAGGAACACCAGCCGGACGTCCAGATCGTCGTGCGCCTTCAGCGACTCGACCTGTTCCAGAACGGCGTGCGCGGAAAAGTCGCGGGTGCGGCTGTCGATCACCAGGGCCAGCGGGCGCTTGCGCGGGTCGGCCTGTTCCAGCAGGGCCGGCACCAGCGACAGGCGCAGATTGTCCACCGCCTCGTACCCCAGATCCTCCAGGGCCTTCAGCGCCACGGACATGCCGGCGCCCGACATGCCGGTGACCAGAACCAGCCGGCCGGGGCGGGCGGGGCAGGGCGGCTGCACGGGGATTTCGGTGGCGGGGGGGGCGGTGGCGGGGATCTCGGTCATGGCGGGCTCGGAATCTCTCCCAGCGTTCCCGCCCGCGCGGCGGCGGCGGCGAACCTCAGCTTGGCCGTGGTGGACGCGTCGAAGGGGTGAAGCGCCAGACGCGGCACGGCCTTGTCCAGCAGGATCGTCGTCTCGGGATCGGGCAGGCGTTCGACCTCGCCGCGCGGCACCAGATCGACGACCAGCCCGACCTCGGCCTCCGGAGCGGTGGGCACGGCCAGGATGCCGACGCCGCGAACCTCCAGCAGACCGGCCAGCGCCGCCGGCGCCGTCGCCATCAGCCTGCCTTGAACCATGCGCAGTTCCACCCCGTCGTCGGCGATCAGCTGCGCCCCTCCGTCGATCAGCCGCAAGGCCACATCGGACTTGCCGCTGCCGGAAGCCCCGCGCAGCAGCACGCCGACGCCAGAGACCAGAACGCAGGTGCCATGAATCGTCACCATGATCCCGCGAAGGTGAGGCGTGCCGGAGATTCTGTCAATGGGATGCCAAGAATGCGCGCCGGAGGAGGGCCTTAATTGGCGGCTTCCGCCGCCGGGCGTCAATTGGCCGCTTCGCCGCCGAGCGTCCGGCGTCCGGTGCGGCGGATGTCCTCCAGTTCGCGGACCAGGGCGTCGCGGCGGCGGATCATCTCGTCCAGATCCTTCAGCTCGGCCGCTTCCTGGCAGGCGTCGCGGAAGTCCTTCTCGCGCTTCAGGCGGCCCAGCAGCAGCTTGTAGCTGTCGGCGATGTGGGCGAGGTGGCGTTGCGCGCCCTCAAGCGCTTCGGCCAGTTGAATGCGCTCCTCGGCGGACGCGCGCATCAGGCGGGCCAGTTCGCCCTGCTGGCGGCCGGCGTCGCGGATCAGGCGGGCGAGGCGATAACGGCGGAGGTCGATGACCTGAGCGCTTCCCGACATGGCCCCTCCTGGCGTTGGACGAGAGGCCAGTCGGCACGCGGGACATCCGACGATCCGGCCGCGCGCGATGAATGACCGCGGTCAGGATCATCCTTGGGTTCGCGTCTGTCCACTCTCCTCCATAAGAAATGCAACTTTGCCGCAGTGCCTCAGGCGCGGGGCAGACGCACGGTGAAGGCCGCGCCGACGATGTCGCCGTTCGGGGCGCGGCGGTTGGCCGCCGTGATGGTGCCCCCATGCGCCTCGACGATCTGCTTGGAGATGGACAGACCCAGTCCCGAATGGGTGCCGAACTTCTCGCCCGCCGGCCGCTCCGTGTAGAAGCGCTCGAAGATCGCGTTCTCCTTGCCCTCGGGGATGCCGGGGCCGTCGTCGCTGACGGTGATTTCGACGCCGCCCCGCCCGTCGCCCCGCCCGTTGCCGTTCACGGTCCGCGCCGCCAGCCGGACCACCCCGCCGGGCGGGGAGAAGGACACGGCGTTGGCGATCAGGTTCTGGAACACCTGGGTCAGGCGGCCCTCCAGCCCCGGCACGGTCAGGTTCGCGCCGGCCGGCAGGTCCACGGCGAGGCGCGGCGGCGGCCCATCGCCTTCCGGCGTCGCGGTGGCCGGAGTGGCGGTGGCGCGGTGGATGTCGGCCAGCATGCTGAGCATCGCCCCCACGTTCACCGGCTCCAGCTCGGCGCGCGACAGCTCGGCATCCAGGCGCGAGGCGTTGGAGATGTCGCTGATGAGGCGGTCGAGCCGCTGCACGTCGTCGGCGATGATCGCCATCAGCCGGGCGCGGCGGCCCGGATCCTCGATGCGGTTGACCGTTTCCACCGCGCTGCGCAGAGAGGTGAGGGGATTCTTGATCTCGTGCGCCACGTCGGCGGCGAAGCGTTCGATGGCGTCCATGCGCGCCCACAGCGCGGCGGTCATGTCGCGCAGCACGCCGGACAGCTCGCCGATCTCGTCGCCGCGCCGTGTGAAGTCAGGGATTTCGGCGTGCCGGCCGTGGCCGGTGCGGACGCGGTCGGCGGCCTGGGCCAGCCGGCGGATCGGCCGGGCGATGGTGCCGGCCAGATAGAAGGACAGCGCCACGGTGACCAGCAGCGCCACCGCGAAGACCTTCAGGATGTCGGAGCGGACCGAACGGATGGCCCCGTCGATCTCAGCCCCGCTGCGCGACAGCAGCACGGCGCCCAGCACCTCCTTGTAGCGCTGGACGGGCACCGCGACGGTCAGCAGCAGGTCGGACCGCGCGCCGGGCGACTCGACGCGCCAGACGGTGGCGCCGATCTCGCCGGCCAGCGCCCGTTCCACGTCGGGCCATTGGGCCGCGGGTCTCGGGGCGGAGGATTGGCCGGGCTCCTCCCGGTAGAGGGGCAGGCCCTCGCGGCTCGGCACCACGTCGATGAAGCGGCTGTAGAGATCGTTGACGGTGCGGGATACGGAATCGTCGGGCGGCGGGGCCGGCAGCTCGCGGATTTCGATCTTGCCGGCGGAACCGGTCAGCACGCGGCTGTCGGACAGCAGCGTGCCGTCCGCGCCGAACAGGCGGGTGTGTGTCTCCGTCGCCAGGGCGAGGCGGCGGACCATCTGGCGCCCCAGCTCCGGCGACAGCTCATAGCTTTCCTGGCCCGACTCATCGGCGGTCACGGCGCGCTGCACGGCGCCCTCGCCCAGCGCCGAGGCGAAAATGCGCGCCTCCGTCGCCAGCGCTTCCAGCTCCGCCTGGATCAGCCGATCCTGGTAGCGGCCGAGATAGAGCAGCCCGACGACCAGCAGCGCCAGCGCCAGCACGTTGACCGCCAGGATGCGCAGCGTCAGCGGCGAAACCCGCCAGCGGTCGTCGCGGCGGGGCGCCGCTGACTTGCCCTTGGCCGTCTTGCCCTTGGCCGGCTTGTCGGGCCGCGCCTCATTCCTTGTAGCGGTAACCGACGCCATAGAGTGTTTCGATCTGTGCGAAGTCGGGGTCGATGGCTTTGAATTTCTTGCGGAGCCGCTTGATGTGGCTGTCGATCGTCCGGTCATCCACATAGACATTCTCGCCGTAGGCGGCATCCATCAGCTGGTCGCGGCTCTTCACATGGCCCGGCCGCTGGGCCAATGCCTTGACCAGCAGGAACTCGGTCACCGTCAGGTCGATGGGCTGGCCCTTCCAGGTGCAGGAATGGCGGGCGCCGTCCAGCACCAGGGGGCCGCGCGTCAGGACCTGCCCCGGCTCCGACTCGGTCTTGTCGCGGGTCAGCGTTTCCCGGCGCAGCAGCGCGCGGATGCGTTCGATCAGCAGGCGCTGGGAGAAGGGCTTCTTGATGTAGTCGTCCGCGCCCATGCGCAGGCCCATCAGCTCGTCCACCTCGTCGTCCTTGCTGGTCAGGAAGATGACCGGCATGTGGCTGGTCTGGCGCAGGCGCTGCAACAGCTCCAGCCCGTCCATGCGCGGCATCTTGATGTCCAGCACGGCGAGATCCGGCGGGCGCTGGGTCAGGCCGCGCAGGGCGTCGGCCCCGTCGGTGTAGGTGCGCACCTCGAACCCCTCCGCCTCCAGGGCGATGGAGACCGAGGTCAGAATGTTGCGGTCGTCGTCCACCAGCGCAACGGTGTGAGACATGGCCTTCGCGTTCCCAGTCCTTGCCGGAGAGTTTCAGTAAAGGCTTCAGGCGACCAAGTGCCTATCCCGAAGAGCGGATCTGCCATGCTTCCACCGCATCCGTATGGCGACGCAAAGGCATGACGGTCCAGTTTTCGCTTTTCCCAGCCTATTTGTCTGGTCCAATATGGCACCAATGCGGCGCCGGCGAAACGGCGCGGCACGGGAGAGCGCAGTCGTTTCGGGCATGAGTTCCACCGAATCTTCCAAAGCACCGACCCCTTCGGGATCGGGGGAGCCCGCGTCGTCCGACGCGGCCGGCAAATCGGACGGCAAACCGGGTGACGCGGCGCGCCGTCTGCTGCGCACGGTGGACCGGGCCGCGCTCGCGACGGCCCAGCGCGACGCGCCCGGATCGGACGCACTTGGATCGAATGGCGGCGGCTGGCCGTACCCCTCCCTGGTGCAGGTGGCGGTCGACCTCGACGGCACACCGCTTCTTCTGCTTTCCACCCTCGCCGACCACACGAAGAACATCGCCGCCGATCCGCGCGTCGGGCTGCTGTTCGACGGCACCGCCGGAATGACGCAGCCGCTGGCCGGCGCGCGCGTGTCCGTGCTGGGCCGGGCGGAACGGTCGGACGACCCCCGCCACCGCGCCCGTTTCCTGGCGCGCCATCCGGGGGCATCCTTCTACGCCGGCTTCGGCGACTTCGGCCTGTATAAGGTGTCGGTGGACCGCGCCCATCTGGTGGCGGGGTTTGGCCGCGTGCATTGGGTGGACTCGGCCGAACTTCTGCTGCCGAAGGTCCCGCTTGCGCTGGCCGACGCGGAACCCGATATCCTCGCGCACATGAACGCCGATCACACCGACGCCATCCGACTCTACGCCACGGCGCTGCTCGGCCTGCCCGAGCGGGATGGCCCCGACCGGGATGGCTGGACCATGACCGGCATCGACCCGGAGGGCTGCGACCTGCGCAACGGCGCGGCGGTCGCCCGCGTTGATTTCGATCAGCGCGTGGAAGACCCCGCGTCCGCTAGGGTTGCTCTGGCCGGCCTTGCGCGGCATGCCCGCGAAAGGAGCATCGGCCCGGCCGGCGCACCGTACACTTGATTCGTTGGATCGACAGGGCTAACCACGACGCCGCAACAAGAACAAGGCGGCGCGCAAAACGGCGCAACCAGGAGAAAACGTCAGTGGACCATTTCGGATCGACTATTTCCCGTTCCGGCATTCGGGCCCTCGGGCCGCCCCACCTTTGCACGTTGGATTCCCGGGGCGCGCCATCGGCGCATCTTTAGGCAAAACGGTCCGGAGCAGCGACCGGACCGACGCGGTTTGAGCCGGCGGTAAGCACCACCGCCATGCATTAACGACGGATCATAATCGGCCGAAACGGCCACCGTCCGACCTCCGGCAAGCCTGTGTCTTGGTATCGCAAGACCGGGAAGGGCCGGAGACGAGTGAGAGGCATAAGGATGACCGGAACGACGCGCACGCGGAACAAGAAGCTCCTGGCTTGGGTCGAGGAGATCGCGAACAAATGCAAGCCCGAGCGGGTTCACTGGTGTGACGGCTCGCAGGAGGAGTACGACCGTCTCTGCGCCGAGATGGTCGAGGCCGGCACCTTCATCAAGCTGAACGAGGCCAAGCGCCAGAACTCCTACCTCTGCCGCTCCGATCCGGGCGACGTCGCGCGCGTCGAGGACCGCACCTTCATCTGCTCCGCCAAGAAGGAAGACGCCGGCCCGACCAACAACTGGGTCGCCCCGGCCGAGATGAAGGCCAAGCTGGACGGCCTGTTCGAGGGCAGCATGCGCGGCCGCACCATGTATGTGGTGCCGTTCAGCATGGGTCCGCTGGGCTCCGACATCGCCCACATTGGCGTGCAGATTTCCGACAGCCCCTACGTCGCCGTCAACATGCGCATCATGACCCGCATGGGTCAGAAGGTGCTGGACGTGCTGGGCGACGGCGATTTCGTTCCGTGCCTGCATTCGGTCGGCGCGCCGCTGGAGCCGGGCCAGAAGGACGTGGCCTGGCCCTGCAACGCCGAGCACAAGTACATCGTCCACTTCCCGGAGGAGCACTCGATCGTCTCCTACGGCTCGGGCTACGGCGGCAACGCGCTGCTCGGCAAGAAGTGCTTCGCGCTGCGCATCGCCTCCTCCATGGGCCGCGAGCAGGGCTGGCTGGCCGAGCACATGCTGATCCTCGGCGTCGAGAGCCCCGAGGGCGAGAAGACCTACGTCGGCGCCGCCTTCCCGTCGGCCTGCGGCAAGACCAACTTCGCCATGCTGGTTCCGCCGGCTGAGTTCGAGGGCTGGAAGGTCCGCACCATCGGCGACGACATCGCCTGGATCAAGCCGCAGCCGGACGGCACGCTACGCGCCATCAACCCGGAGGCCGGCTTCTTCGGCGTGGCGCCGGGCACCAGCATCAAGTCGAACCCGAACGCCCTGAAGACGCTGGACCACAACGTCATCTTCACCAACGTCGCGCTGACCGACGACGGCGACGTGTGGTGGGAAGGCCTGACCGAGGAGCCGCCGGCCCACCTGATCGACTGGCAGGGCAACGACTGGACCCCGGCCAGCGGCCGCCCCGCCGCGCACCCGAACTCGCGTTTCACCGCGCCGGCCAGCCAGTGCCCGTCGATCGACCCGGATTGGGAGAACCCGGCCGGCGTTCCGATCTCCGCCTTCATCTTCGGCGGCCGCCTGTCCAAGACCTTCCCGCTGGTGTTCGAGGCCTACAACTGGCGCGAAGGCGTCTACTGGGCCGCGACCATGGGGTCCGAGGCGACCGCCGCCGCCGTCGGCCAGGCCGCCATTCGCCGCGACCCGTTCGCCATGCTGCCCTTCTGCGGCTACAACATGGGCGACTACTGGAACCATTGGCTCTCGATGGAAGGCAAGATCGAGAACCTGCCGCGCATCTACCGCGTCAACTGGTTCCGCAAGGACGAGAACGGCAAGTTCGTGTGGCCGGGCTTCGGCGACAACATGCGCGTCCTGAAGTGGATCGTGGACCGCGTGCGCGGCCGTGCGCCGGAGCCGGCGAAGAGCCCGTTCGGCTATTCGCCGCACTATCAGGACCTGAACTGGGCCGGCTTGAACTTCGCCGAGGACAAGTTCCGCCAGATCATGGACATCGACCGCAAGGAAGCCGAGGCCGAGGCCAAGGACCAGGAAGAGCTGTTCAACCGTTTCGGCAGCCACCTGCCGAACGACATCGAGCAGCAGCGCGTCGAACTGCTGAAGCGTCTGGAAACGGCTCCGGACGTCTGGCGCATCGGCTGAGCCTCCGCTCACCGCTGAACGACGGTGTCGATGGGAAAGGGCCGCCTTCGGGCGGCCCTTTTTCCTTTGCTACCGGGCGGGCAGGGGAGGGGCGGCCCGTCGATCAGGGTACTCCTTTCGTGACAGAAAGGAGCCGGGCCGGTAGAATCACGGGCGGCGGGACCGCCATGTCCCGAGGAATTTACAAAACTTCAAGAGATTTCCCTGTCATTGTCTGCGGACTGACGCTCTTGGAGTGGAGCGGGCGGGCCCCGAAGCTCACGCGGGACGCGCGGATCGATTAAGGCGCTGGAAGGACCAGAAGACATGTTCGTGATGATCGGCTTCGGCGTCGTGGTTTTCAGTGTGTTCGGGGGCTATGTCCTTGGCGGCGGCCACATGGGCGTGCTGTGGATGCCCTTCGAATTCCTGATCATCCTGGGTTCGGCGGCCGGCGCGTTTTTGATCGGCAATCCAAAAAGCGTCGTCACACACACCGGCAAGGAGGTCGGCCACCTGTTCAAGGGGCCGAAATACAAGAAGGACGACTTCCTCGAACTGCTGACGATGATGTATCAGGTCTTCAAGATCGCGAAGACCAAGGGTCTGCTCGCCCTCGAACAGCACATTGAAAAACCTGAGGATTCACCGCTCTTCCAGCAGTTCCCGAAATTCTACGGCGACCACCACGCCATCTCCTTCCTCTGCACCTATCTCCGCCTGATGTCGCTCGGCGCCGACAACCCGCACGAGCTGGTGGACCTGATGGACGAGGACATCGAAACCATGCATCACGAGCATGTGCGCATCGCCGACGCCATCCAGGCCGTCGCGGACGCCGTGCCGGCGCTGGGCATCGTGGCGGCGGTGCTGGGCGTGATTCACACCATGGGTTCGATCACCGAGCCGCCGGAGGTGCTGGGCAAGCTGATCGGCGGCGCGCTCGTCGGCACCTTCACGGGCATTCTCGTGGCCTACGGCTTCCTGGCGCCCATCGCCAGCGGCCTCAAGAACATCTATCACGCGGAAGGCAAGTACTATCAGGCCATGAAGACCGGGCTGCTTGCCCACCTCTCGGGCTACGCGCCGGCGATCTCCGTGGAATACGCAAGAAACGTGTTGGAACCCGAATACCGGCCGAGCTTCGCCCAGGTCGAAGAGGCGACGGCCGCCCTGCCACCCGCGTAAAATGGTCGCCGACGGTCTCATCACTATCCGGTGGAACGAGGGCACGATGGGCGAGTGGACCTCGCTCTTCGCCCGCGTTCCCCACTCGACCCTGCCGCAGTGCTTCGCCTACGCTCAGGCGATGGGCCGGACCCACGGCCACGTTCCGCGCCTCGGCCTCATCAGCCGGGAAGGCGAGCCCATCGGCCTCGTCCAGATCCTGGAACGCCGGACGCTCAAGATCTTCCACCAGCGGCAGATGCACCGCGGGCCGCTCTGGCTCGACGGCGTCGAACCGGATCTGGAGACGCTCGAAGCCACCTTCCGCCAGCTGCGCCGCGCCTGCCCCGACAACCCGCTGAACCGCGCCAGCCTGCTCCCCGAACTCGCCGCCCGGCCGGAGACGGAGGACATGCTGCGCCGCTGCGGCTTCCGCCGCTTCGGTCCCGGCTACCGGACGGTCTGGCTCGACCTGACCCGCAACGAGGAAACGCTCCGCGCCGGACTCGCCCGCGACTGGCGCCAGCGCCTGAAGGGGGCCGAGAAGGCCGGCCACGCCATCGACCTGGACTGGGAGGCCAAGAACCTTCCCTGGCTGATGAAGCAGGAGCATGAGCAGGCCGTGGCCAAGCAGTTCCGCCCCATGACCGGTCCCCTGGCCGTGCGCATCCGGAACGCGCTGGTCAAGAACGACGGCGTGCTGATCGCGGCGGCGCTGAACGGCAAGGATCCGGTTGCCTCCGGCCTTTTCTACCGGCACGGCACCTCGGCCACCTACCAGATCGGCTGGGCCAGCGAGGCGGGGCGCAAGACCGGCGCCATGCGCCTCGTCCTCTGGCGTGCCGCGCTCGCCTTGAAGGAGCGTGGGGTGAAGTGGCTCGACCTTGGCGGCATCAACCCGGAGACGGCGCCCGGCGTGACCGAGTTCAAGCTCGGCACCGGCGGGCAGGCCATCGAGACGGCCGGTCTCTACCGATAGGCGATTCGCGGGTGTTGAACGGACCCGCCGCTTGCATCATCCTGCCCGCAGCGAAGGAGACTGACATGGCCGATGACGAGATCATGAAACCGGAAGAGGCCCAGTTGGCCATCGCCCAGGCGGCCATGCGCAAGCCGCAGGTCCAGGTCGTCCGCGAACAGCTGCAAAAACTTGCGGAAGACGAGAAGGGGTTGCCGATCCTCGCCTCGGCGATCCGCAACCTCCTTCACCAGGGATAAGGCGACCTCAGCAGGTCGTCGCCTTGGTGCAGCTCTTGTCGTTCCTGTCGTCCTGCGGCCCCGGCGTGCGGGCAAGCTGAAGCCCGCTGCGCGCCTGCTCGAAGCTCTTCTCCAGCGACCGCACCGTCTGTTCGAAGGCCTGCATCTCGCGGCCTTCCAGCTTTTCGCCCGTCGGCAGGTCGATGGAGCGCGGGTTCACCTGGCTGCCGCCCTTCAGCACCTCGTAATGCAGGTGCGGACCGGTCGAACGGCCGGTGGTGCCGACATAACCGATGATGTCGCCCTGATCGACCCGCGCGCCGCGCCGCGCCTCCTTGGCGAATCGGCTGAGATGGGCGTAGGCGGTCGAAATCTCGGTGTTGTGCCGGATGCGGATGTAGTTGCCGTAGGCCCCGCGCTGCCCGGCCTCCTCGATCACGCCGCGACCCGCCGCATAGATGGGCGTCCCCGATGGGGCGCCGAAATCCATGCCCTTGTGCATCTTGCTGTAGCCCAGGATCGGATGATGGCGCATTCCGAAGCCCGAGGTCAGCTTGGCGCCGTCGATCGGCGTCACCAGCAGCGCGCGGCGGATGCTCTCGCCGTCGCGGTTGTAATAGTCGATGCGGCCGTCGCGCGTCTTGTGCCGGAAGATCGGGTATTCCTCGCCGCTCAGCACCAGGGTGGCGTAGAGGACGTCGCCCTCGCCGGCGACCTTGCCATCGCTGGTCACCATCCGCTCGTACAGCACCTCGAACCGGTCGCCCGGCTGGAGGTCGCGCTGGAAGTCCACTTCATGCGAGTAGGTCTTGATCAGCGCCATCATCACCGACACCGGGACTCCGGCGGCGCTGCCCGCCTCGAACAGGCTGGAGCGGATGACGCCCTGCGCGGCGACCGGCTGGCGCGTGACCGCCTTTTCCACCTCGCGGGACGTGAAGTCCGCGTCGCCTTTCCGCGCCACCGAGACGGAGCGCACGACATCCGGCACGAACTCCAGCCCGACGAAGCGCTTGGATCCACCCCGGCGCGGCTCGAACAGGACGGTCACCTCCTGGCCGACCTGAAGCTTGCGCGGGTCATAGACCTTTCTCAACGCCGTGATGGCGCCGTTGGCTTCGTCGCGGGGAACGTCGGCCCCGGTCAGCATGTCCATCAGAGTGTCGCCGCGTCCGACCGACAGCACCTGCCGATCCAGTGCGGCCTTTTTCGCGGCGGATGCATCGTGCAGGCGCTTCAGCTCCCGCTCCATCTCGGTCGGATGGTCTCCCGCGGCAAGCGCGGGAAAGGGAGCCGTGTGGGACAGGAGCCCCGCCAGTCCGGCGGTAACCAAGGCGAGCGTGGGAAGGCGGCCAAGCCTCGAACGCACCGTCATCCTCCTATCATTCCTCCCTGAAGCGCAAACGGACGCGAGAGGCTGGGCACCTGTCCGTCCGTTCTACGACCTTAGGCTTTCGACCATGCGCGCCATTATTGTCACTGTCAACCGACAACAGCCGATTGGACGAAGCGCTAAGGCCGAGTGCCACCCCAATGACCCCACCCCTTTCGGTCGGGAGCAGAGCCGTCACCGCTCAATACACCGAGTCCGGCCGCGTCTCCGGTGAAAAGTCGATCCGTCAGAAATTTTTCGTCGGTTTGCAAAAAAGCGCTTGCGTCGGGAAAGGAGGCACGCATATAAACCGCTCCACCGACGCGGTGCCGCCGACATGGCGACGACGCAGCGGTCCAAGACAGCGGAAGCGATCAAGACGTTAGCGCCAAGATATTGGCGTTGTTTTCTTCGTCTCCGAATGTCATTTCTGATTTCGCTGGCCCTGGCGGCCTATTCCTCACGGAGGACTAGGCAAAGGGTGTTGCGGCCACAATTCGGCGGCTGCGGTTTCTTGGACAAGTAGATACCGTGTTGTGAGAAGGGATGCGCAGGCGGCGGTGTTTGTGAGCCGCGACGCGGACCGGTCTCCTGGTTTGGGGATTGGCTTTGCGGTTGCCTGGAGCATCCTGATCTATGCAGTAAGAGACAACAGTTTCGAAAGC
>JAEZID010000141.1 GCA_023416195.1 Pseudomonadota bacterium
ACCGGCACGCTGGCCCGGCTGACCTATGGGGAGCTGAACGGAGCCGCCTCCGCCCGCCTGTCCGCCTTCCATGACCTCGCCGCGCGGGCCGGCTTCGACGCCATCCTGTCCGACGCGATCCTGCGGGTGATCTGGGAGAAGTTCGCCTTCCTGGCCCCCTTCAGCGGCGTCACCGCCCTGACCCGCCAGCCGGTCGGCGTGATCCGCCGCGTGCCGGAGACGCGCGCCCTGTTCCTGGATGCGGTCGCCGAGGTGGCGCGGCTGGCCCGCGCCCGCGAGGTGGACCTCGGCCTCGACATCGTGGCGCGGATCGAGACGCTGATGGACAGCCTCGTGCCCGAGATGAAGTCCTCCATGCTCAACGATCTGGAGCGCGGCGGGCGGCTGGAGCTGCCCTGGCTGTCGGGGGCCGCGGTGACGCTGGGGGCCGAGGCCGGGGTGCCCACGCCCGTCCACCGGGTGATCGCGGCGGCCCTGGCGCCCTACGCCGACGGGCCGCCCTGAGCAAGGGTCCCAAGGGGGCGGCGTGACGACATGCCGCCCCTTTTTTCCATCGACAGGTCCCCCGGCGCGGGAGGACCATCGCCTTGAAAGAGCATCGTTTTCCAAGCTCCAAAGACCCGGCACCAAAGACTTTGGCACCAAAACCGAATGCGAACGGGAGGTGTGCATGCCCCATACACAGATCCAGACGGCCCGATGCGCCGCGCTGGCCGGTCCCTATCTCAGCGGCAAGACGACGCTGCTGGAAAGCCTGCTGTTCGCGGCCGGGGCCACCACGCGCAAGGGCAGCGTGCGCGACGGCAACACCGTCGGCGACGGTTCGGCCGAGGCCAAGGCCCGGCAGATGAGCGTGGAGGTCAACCTCGCCTCCTTCGAGTATCTGGGCGAGCGCTGGAACATCCTCGACTGTCCGGGGTCGGTGGAGCTGTCCTGCGAGACCCAGAACGCCCTGATGGCCGCCGACGTCGCCGTCATCGTGGCCGAGGCCGCGCCGGACAAGGCCGTGCTGCTCGCCCCGCTGTTCAAGTTCCTGGACGACAACCGGATCCCGCACCTGCTGTTCATCAACAAGGTGGACACGCTGGGCGACCTGCGCGTGCGCGACGTGGTCCAGGCCTATCAGGCGGTGTCGGAGCGCAAGCTGGTCCTGCGCGAGGTGCCGATCCGCGAGGGCGACAAGATCACCGGCTTCGTCGATCTGGTCAGCGAGCGGGCCTGGCATTTCAACCCGCACAAGCCCTCCAACCTCGTCCAGATCCCCGACAGCCTGAAGGACCACGAGCACGAGGCCCGGCAGGAGATGCTGGAGGCCGTCGCCGATTACGACGATGCCCTGCTGGAAAAGCTGCTGGAGGAGGTCGCCCCGGAAACGCAGGAGGTCTACGACCGCCTCGCCAAGGAACTGGCGGACGACCTGATCGTCCCGGTCTTCTTCGGCTCGGCCGAGAACGACAACGGCATCCGCCGCCTGCTGAAGGCGCTGCGCCACGAGGGGCCGGAGGTCGCCATTTCCGCCGGGCGCGTGGGCATCCCGGCCGACGCCACGGTCGCCGCGCAGGTGTTCAAGACCTTCAACGGTTCCCACGCCGGCAAGCTGAGCTTCGCGCGCGTGTGGCGCGGCACCGTCACCGACGGCATGACGCTGGGCGGCGAGCGCGTGTCCGGCGTCTTCCGCATGATGGGGCATGAGCAGCAGAAGCTGCCGAGCGCCGAGGTCGGCGAGGTGGTGGCGCTCGGCCGGCTGGACAAGGCGGCGACCGGCGATCTGCTGACCGACAAGGGCAATCTGGGCAAGCCGGAGCTGTGGCCGGAGGTGCCGCCGCCCGTCTTCGGCCTCGCCCTGCACGCCCAGAACCGCAATGACGAGGTCAAGCTGACCGCCGCCATCCAGAAGCTGGTGGAGGAGGACCCCGCCCTGAAGCTGGAGCAGTCCACCGACACCGGCGAACTGGTGCTATGGGGCCAGGGCGACATCCATCTGCAGATCGCCATGGACCGCCTGCGCAACAAGTTCAACGTGGCGGTGAAGGGTCACGCTCCGCAGGTTCCCTACAAGGAGACAATTCGCAAGGGCACCGCGCACCACGCCCGCTACAAGCGGCAGACCGGCGGGCACGGGCAGTTCGCCGACATCCATGTAGAGGTCAAGCCCCTGCCGCGCGGCGGCGGGTTCCAGTTCGAGGACGCCATCGTCGGCGGCGTCGTGCCGCGCCAGTTCATCCCGGCGGTCGAGGCCGGCGTGCGCGAATTCTCGGTGCGCGGCCCGCTGGGCTTCCCGGTGGTGGACTTCGCGGTGCGGCTGACCGGCGGCCAGTTCCACGCGGTGGACAGCTCCGAAATGGCCTTCAAGACCGTGGCGCGGCAGGCCATGACCGAAGCGCTGCCCGGATGCGAGCCGGTGCTGCTGGAGCCGATCCTGAACGTCTCCATCGCGGTGCCCAGCGTCTTCACCTCGAAGGTGCAGCGCCTCATCAGCGGACGGCGCGGCCAGATCCTGGGCTACGACGCGCGCCCCGGCTGGCAGGGCTGGGACGAGGAAGGCCTACCTGCCGCAGGCCGAGATGCACGACCTGATCGTGGAGTTGCGCAGCCTGTCGCTGGGCGTCGGCACCTTCACCTGGACCTTCGAACGCTTGCAGGAGCTGACCGGCAAGACCGCCGACAAGGCGGTTGAAATCCGCAAGGAAACCCTGGCCGCGCAGTAGCGGTCACGGCACCATCCGCCCGTTCGACGGGCGGATGGTCGGCGCGCAACCAGCTGAAGGGCACCGTCTCGTCCGTGGACGTCGGTCCGGTGTCCGCCAAGGTGAAGATCGATCTGGGCGGCGGCAGCGTCGTCACCTCCACCGTCACGGCCGAGACCGTGGCCGACCTCGACCTGAAGCAGGGCGACAGCGTCGTCGCCATCAAGGCGTCCGACGTCATCATCGGAACGTGAACGCGACGAAGAAGGGCCGGTGGCGACGCCAACCGGCCCTTCTTCGTCTCCGCGGCATGCAACACCTTGATCCGGTGGGCCGTCATCCGGCGGGCCATTCGCGTTCCGGGATGAACTTGAACGGATAGTCCGGCTCCTTGTAGCCGTCCGGATCCTGCCGCTTGGGCAGCTTCACCTTGTTCCTCGGCATCTCTTCGTAAGGGATGTGATCCAGCAGATGGCGGATGACGTTCAAACGCGCCCGCCTTTTGTCGTCCGAGCGCGCGACGAACCAGGGCGCCCATGAACTGTCGGTCGCCGCGAACATGTCGTCCCGGGCGCGCGAGTAGTCATACCAGCGGCTATAGGACTTCAAATCCATCGGCGACAGTTTCCAGGTCTTCCGCCCGTCGTTGATGCGCGATTCCAATCGGCGCGTCTGCTCTTCGGGGCTGACCTCAAGCCAGTATTTCAGCAGGATCACGCCGGATTTGATGATGGCCTTTTCCATGCTTGGAACGACGTCGAGAAACTGTTTGGCCTGTTCTTCCGTGCAGAAGCCCATCACCCGCTCGACGCCGGCGCGGTTGTACCAGCTCCGGTCGAAGATGACGATTTCCCCAGCCGCCGGCAGATGCGGCAGGTAGCGCTGGACGTACATCTGCGATTTCTCGCGCTCGGTCGGGCTGGGCAGGGCGACGACCCGAAAGACGCGCGGGCTCACGCGCTCCGTGATGGCCTTGATCGTCCCGCCCTTGCCGGCGGTGTCGCGCCCTTCGAAAAGGATGCAGACTTTCTTGCCCTTGTGGACGACCCATTGTTGCAGTTTGACCAGTTCGACGTGAAGCTCCGCAAGCGCCGCCTCGTAGTCCCGCCGCTTGAGCTTGGATGGCATGGACTTCACGTCCCCGGAAGTCTTCTGTTTCTTGGACATGTCATCGCCCTTGCTGCTGGAGGGCCGGTTTCCGTGCCGGACTGGCCTGGAGGTATTCTGTCGTCTTCCCGCCGCACCCGCCTGCGCAAAAAGGTCGTGCTCCCCTTAGGATTATGGAGTAATCGCGCCCTGCCCCGCACTCTGGCGCCGCACAGAACAAAAGAACGCCTCTGTTTATAACCCCGCAAATTTCATGGCATCTTGTCAGGACAGGCAAATCAAACCAAGCCGAACCCGACAAATAAAAGCACGATGCAACACGCACTTTCTCACTGTCACAATTTTATCATTATCTCACCTCTGCGCGTATTCACCATAAGGAGCAGAACCAAGGCGGAGGACTGAGGAGAGGACTCCGCCTTATGGTGATTTTTCAGGCAACGGCACGGCCGTTTATTGTCCAAGGGTGCTGGATGAGTGTCATCAAAATCAATTTCGGTCCGTCGGGCGCCGCGAAGCTCCGACCGCTTGGCCTGAAGATCGCGGCGGCGCGGGGCGAACTGTCGCTCAGGGCGGACAGCTTCTTCGAAGCGCCCGGCTCGACCCAGACCGCGTTGAATTCGGGCACCCTCATCCAGGTCGGCGCCTTCGCGTCGCTGGCCGGCGGGTCCATGGGAAATGTCCGGATCGGCCGCTACGTCTCGATCGCCACGGGGGTGATGATCGGGATGCACAACCACCCGGTCGATTGGCTGAGCACGTCGCGGATCACCCATTTTCCGCAGATGCACGAATGGCATGAGTTCTGCGGCGACGGCGGCCCGGCCGTGACCTCCGCCCTGCGGCGCCCCTACAGCGGCGCCTGCCCGATCACCGAGATCGGCAACGACGTGTGGATCGGGCAAGGCGTGTTCATCAAGTCCGGCGTCAAGATCGGCGACGGCGCGGTCATCGGAGCGCGCTCGGTGGTCGTCAAGGACGTGGAGCCCTACACCATCGTCGGCGGCACACCGGCCAAGCCCCTGCGCAAGCGTTTTGCGGATCCGGTGATCGAACGGCTGCTCACCACGCGCTGGTGGCGCTACTCGCTCTACGACATGGCGGGCGTTCCGTTCGAAAATGTGGACGCCGCGCTCGACATCATCGACGAGCGCGCGGCGAGCGGCGATCTGAAGGAGTATCGGGCCCCGACCTACACCGCCGCCGACCTGGCGGAGCTGTTCGCGCCATCGCCGGCCGCGTAGGTGGCAAACGAAAAGCGGGGAAGCCTTCCGGCTCCCCCGCTCGTCACATCACGTTCGCATCACACCGGCAAAGACCGGCGGGATCAATCCCGCAGGTTGCCGCAGGCGCGCTGAATGCGCTTGCACGCCTCTTCCAGGGCTTCCGTGCTGGTGGCGTAGGAGATGCGGAAGTGCGGGGCGAGGCCAAAGGCCGAACCCTGGACGACCGCGACACCTTCCGATTCCAGCAGGTAGGTGACGAAATCCTCGTCGGTCTCGATCACCTTGCCGTCCGGGGTCTTCTTGCCGATGGTGCCGGCACAGGACGGATAGACGTAGAAGGCGCCCTCCGGCGTCGGGCACTTGATGCCCTTGGCCTGGTTCAGCATCGACACCACCAGATCGCGGCGCTGGCGGAACACCTCGCCACGCTCCTTGATGAAGTCCTGCGGGCCGTTCAGCGCCTCGACGGCGGCGGCCTGGGAGATCGAGGTCGGGTTGGAGGTGGACTGGCTCTGGATCACGCCCATCGCCTTGATGAGATCCTTCGGGCCACCGGCGTAGCCGATGCGCCAGCCGGTCATCGCGTAGGACTTCGACACGCCGTTGACGGTCAGGGTGCGGTCGTACAGCGACGGCTCGACCTGGGCCGGGGTGACGAACTCCAGACCGTCGTACAGCAGATGCTCGTACATGTCGTCGGTCATGATCCAGACGTGGCTGTGCTTCACCAGCACGTCGGTCAGGGCCTTCATCTCGTCGCGGGTGTAGGCGGCGCCCGACGGGTTCGACGGCGAGTTCAGGATCAGCCACTTGGTCTTCGGCGTGATCGCCTTCTCCAGGTCGGCCGCCTGGAGCTTGAAGCCCTGCTCAGCCGGGCAGGAGACGAACACCGGCGTGCCTTCGGCCAGTTCCACCATGTCCGGGTAGGACACCCAGTAGGGGGCCGGGATGATGACCTCGTCGCCGGGGTTCAGCGACGCCATCAGGGCGTTGTACAGCACCTGCTTGCCGCCGACGCCGACCGAGATCTGGTCCGGCGTGTAGGTCAGGCCGTTCTCGCGCTCGAACTTGGCGCAGATGGCCTTCTTCAGCGCGGGCGTGCCGTCCACGGCGGTGTACTTGGTGTCGCCGCTCTCGATGGCCTTGATGGCGGCGGCCTTGATGGTGTCCGGGGTGTCGAAGTCCGGCTCGCCGGCGCCGAGGCCGATGACGTCGCGCCCGGCCGCCTTCAGCTCGCGGGCTTTGTTGGTGACGGCGATGGTCGGCGAGGGCTTGATGCGCGACAGACGGGACGCGATGATCGACATGGCGGGCTGGCCCTTATGGCGATGGTGGTCGAAATGGGGGATCGCTCGAAACGCGACGCGGGACCTTACTGCCCCATCATCGGCCTTGCAAGCGGGTGAAACCGCGTTCAGGGCCGAAGAATGGCCCGTTCCGGCCCGCCGGACGGTCTCGGACCGGGGCGGCGCCGCGGCCGTCGCCGCCGCCATGTGCCGCGCGGCGGGACCGCAACCGGAAATATGCCTCTGCCGGCTTCAGCTTGACAGCACGATCAACCTGTTGTGTATGTCAGGGAAACCTAATCCATACGCTGGGCTTCTGGAGGATTTCATGCTCACCCGCATCACGATCGCCGCGACGGCCGCCGCCCTGCTCATCGCTGGTTCGGCGATGGCTCAGGACCCGATCAAGGCCCGCAAGGATGGCTTCGACGCCAGCAAGAAGGCGATGGCCGAGATCAAGGGCCTGCTGGAAGCCGACAAGGTCGCCGCAGTGGGCGCCGTGGCCCAGCGCGTCGGCGCGTTCGCCGTGTCGGTGCCGGCGCTGTTCCCTGCGGGCAGCGAGAAGGGCGAGACCAAGGCCAAGGCCGAGATTTGGACCAACTCCGCCGATTTCGCCGCCAAGGCGAAGGACTTCGAGACCGCCGCCAAGAACCTGGAGGCCGCCGCCGCCACCGGCGACAAGGCTGCGACGGCCAAGCAGTTCGCCGCCCTGGGCGGTTCCTGCAAGGCCTGCCACGAGCGCTACCGCGCCGATTAAGGCGCCCGCCATCCCCTGCGAGACCGCTCGCAGGGGATGGCTGTCTTTACCCCACCTGCACCACCGCCGCGACCACGCCGGCCGCCGCGGCCAGCACCACCACCGCCACGGCGGTCGGCGTGCGCTTCGGCGCCGCCACGTCCGCCCCCGCCGGCACCGGCTTGCGGCCGGTGATCATCGGGCGGATCAGATTCTCCTTCTTCACGACCAGATAGACCAGCACCGCCGCGACGTGGACGCCGATCAGCACGAGAATGCCGTCGGCCACCAGCCGGTGCAGCGTGCTGAGCGCCTTCACCGTCGCCGACGCGGCCAGGGGCACCAGCGGCCCGTCCACCAGGATGTCGTCGGATGTGAACAGCCCGCTGATCGCCTGCGCCATCAGCACGGCCAGCAGAACCAGCACCATCAGCCCGCCCATCGGGTTGTGCCCCAGGACGGGGCGGCCCTTGTCCGGCCGGCGCAGCCCGGCGGCGTAGCCAAGCACCGCGCGCGGTCCTTTCACGAAATCGCTGAAACGCGCCGTCTGGCTGCCGATCAGCCCCCAGACCAGCCGGAACAGCAGCAGCGCCAGGATCGCCTGGCCCGCGAGCATGTGCGCGTCCATCCGGTCGAGCTTCGCCGTGACGATCGCAACCGCCACCAGAATCACCAATCCCCAATGGAACGCGCGGGTCGGCAAGTCCCAGACCGGCACATCGCGCACGGCCGCGCCCCGAGTTGTGGTATTACCACCAGCCATCGATCAGCCCTCGCTTGCTTTGTTCTTCTCTTCATTGTGCCCGAATTTCGGGCATTTGGCTTGCCTTTCCATGGAAATGCGGCCATGCGGCACGGGCAAGGCGTCACACCTTGGTTATTGGGCTTGAAGTATCACCCGGACGGCGGATATGTGTTTCGCAAAACCCGCTACAAGGATCTCAGCGTCATGCCCGACAAGCAGCTGCTCCACCTCGTCTTCGGCGGCGAACTGGTGCGCCCCGACACCGACCAGTTCGTCGATCCGTCCAAGCTCCACATCGTCGGCATCTTCCCCGGCTACGAGGAGGCCTACAAGGCATGGCGCGGCGCGACGGGCGCCACCATCGACGACGCGCACACCCGCTATTTCATCGTGCACCTGCACCGCTTCCTGGACCCGACCTCGGACGGCCACAAGCACGACTGACGCTTGCATCGCCGGAGCCCGCGCGGGGGGAACTCCGGCGCGCGGGCTCCGTTGAGGACGACCGATGGCGGTCTTCTTCACCAGCGACACCCATTTCGGCCACACCGGCGCGCTCGGCCGCTTCCGCCGCCCCTTCGCCTCGGTGTCCGAAATGGACGAGGCCATGGCGGCGAACTGGAACGCCACGGTCGGCCCTGAGGACGAGGTCTGGCACCTCGGCGACTTCGCCCTGCGGCTGACGCCGGACGCGATGGCGGCTCTGCTCGACCGCCTGCACGGCACCAAGCACCTGATCACCGGCAACAACGACGGCCCGGCCACCCTGCGCCTGCCCGGCTGGGCGAGCGTGCAGCCCTACGCCGAGATCATGGTGGAGAACACGCATCTGGTCATGTGCCATTACGCCTTCCGCACCTGGAACGGCATGTACAAGGGCGCCCTGAACCTGCACGGCCACAGCCACGGCCAGTTGAAGGGCATGCCCCGCCAGATCGACGTCGGCGTGGACGTCTGGAACTTCCGCCCCGTCACCCTGGCGGAGATCACCGCCAAGAGGCCGCGAAAGCCCAAGGCGTAGGTGGGGTTGAGCGCCAGCGAAGCCCGACACACGCCAGACGGTTTGTTGGGTTTCGGCGTTGCCTCAACCCAACCTACGGCCCAACCTACGGCGCTGACGGCATTGAGCCTCACGCCACCCGCACGTCCTCCAAGAACCGCCCGACCTGCTCGCGCAGGGTTTCCGACTGCTGGGTCAGCATGCGCGCGGCGTTCAGCAGGTCGCCGGCCGCGCCGCTGGTGGTCCTGGCGCCGTCGTGGATGCTGATGACGTTGCGCGCTACCTCCTCGGTCCCGGCCACCGCCTCGATGGTGTTGCGGCCGATCTCCTGGGTGGCGGCGGACTGCTGCTCGACCGCGCCGGCCACGTTGGTGGACAGCTCCTCCATGCGGCGGATGATGTCGGACACGTCGCGGATGGCCTCGCCGGTTTCCTGAGCGACGCGCTGCACCTCGGCGATCTGGTGGACGATCTGGTCGGTCGCCTGGGCGGTCTGGTTGGCGAGCGTCTTCACCTCGCCGGCCACCACGGCGAAGCCCTTGCCGGCCTCGCCGGCCCGCGCCGCCTCGATGGTGGCGTTCAGCGCCAGCAGATTGGTCTGTTCGGCGATGGAGGAGATCAGCTTCACCACGTCGCCGATGGTCCGGCTGACGCCTTCCAGCCCGTGGACCAGCTGGGTCGTGCGGGCGGCGCGCTCCATGGCCTCCACGCCGATCTGACGCGAGACGCCGGCGGTGTGGCTGACCTCGCGCAGGGAGGAACTCAGCTCCTCGGCGGCGGAGGCGACCGACTGCACGTTGGCGCTGGCCTGCTCCGTCGCCGCCGCCACGGCGGACGAGCGCTGGCTGGTGTCCTCGGCCATGCCGGTCAGCGACTGCGCGGTGTCGCGCAGCCGGGTGGCGGCGCTCACCTGCTCTTCCAGCAGCGAGCGGATCTGCGCCTCGAACCGGGCGGTCATGCGGTCGATGCGGGTGGCGCGCTCATCCCGCGCCTGGGCCTCGCGCCGCTGCGCCTCTTCCAGCCGGGCGCGTTCCTGGGCGTGCTCGCGGAAGGTCTCCAGCGCCTCGGCCATGGCGCCGATCTCGTCGCGGCGGTCGCGGTCGGGCACGGCGGCGGACAGGTTGCCGTTCGCCAGCTCCTTCATCGACCCGACCAGATGCGCCAGCGGCACGGTGATGCTGCGCCCGATCAGCGTGGCCACCGCCAACAGGATCGCGCCGATCGCCACGATGCCGAACCCGACCGTCCAGCCGGTGGACCAGAGCGCCGCCTCCACGTCGTTGAAGTAGATGCCGGAGCCGACGACCCAGCCCCACGGCTCGAACAGCTTGACGTAGGAGACCTTCTCCGTCCGCTCGTCGCTGTTCGGCAGCTTCTGCGAATAGGACAGGAAGCCGGCCTTGCCCGGCCCGGTCGCCGCCTGCACGAACATGCGGTAGACGTGGTCGCCGTCCGGCGTCTTGAAATCCCACATGCTCTTGCCGACGTCCTTCGGCCGCTTGGGATGGGCGACCAGCGTGGCGTCGGTGGCGGTGTTGATCCAGAAATACTCGTCGCCCTCGTAGCGCAGCGCGGCGATGGTGTTCCGGGCAAGCTGCTGGGCCTGATCGCGGGTCATCGTGCCCGCGCGCTCCAGCCCCTCGTAACTGGCGGCGATCCCGGTGGCGACCTCCACGAGGTTGCGCAGCTTGGTGCGCCGGTCCTCCATCATGCGACCGTGAATGGTGGACAGCACCACCAGAAGAACCAGCCCCAGCCCGAGCAGGGCCAACACGGTCGGCAGATGAACCCGCAGGCTCACAGGGATGTCACGAAAGCGCATGGTGTCCCCAGCCCAATCACGAGAATTGTCCGCACCTCCTCAGGAACGAGGTCAAGGAAAGCCGCCGAAGCGGCCGGCAGCCCGGAGCGGTGCGGTCGATGCGCAGAAAATATAGCATTTTATCTTTCCCCGGCGGTATGCGACGAATAGTCAGGGCAAAACGGTCGGACCACACCGAGGGCCGAATATTTCATTGTGTACGTACAAAACCGCCGAAAAGAACAACAGAACCCGGCCAGTCGCATGAAGACGACGTCAGTCGGAAGCCAGGACAGCGACTGTGCGCGGATGCTCCTCTTCGCCTCTGCGGCTTGACGCCGATTGCACCATTCCCCGCCAAGATCACCAAAGCGCGCGTCGGGAGCGGAACGATGTCCATTTCGGGTTGCCATATCTTATGGCCGAAAACCAGCGATTGACGGATGCGATGCCGCACCTTCCGCAAGACGCGATTCCGGCCGAACGACACTCCAGAGCGAGGGCTTCAGCCCTCGCCGCCTTCAGCGGTTTTCCGATGACCGTCCGGCGATCCCGGCACGTCCGTGACACTCCGGGCCCTGGCCCGTTTTCTCTGATGAGAGCCAGAGAACGGCAGTGGACGAAGAGAGAGCCATGGGATCCATCGGCGAACGCACCGACGAAATGGAAGAACTTCGGCGGCGGCTGGCCCTGTGCGAGCAGGAACGCGAACAGCTCGCCGTGGCCTTGGAAGACGCCCACGCCGAGGTCGAGCGCCTGGTCAAACAGATGGCCGGCCTCCAGACCGACAACGGACACCTGAGGCGCGGCGCCGGCCGGATGACGCTTCTCCTCAAGCAACGCGGGGCCGAGCAAACCTCACCATCCCAAGCCGAAAACGAAAACGCCGTCCTGACCGAAGAACTCCAGGTCACCGTGGAGGAACTCCAGGTCACGGCCGATGAGTTGGAAGCGGCGAACGCGGCGCTGCGCCGGCTCAACCAGGAGTTGGAGCAGCGCGTGCAGGAGCGCACGGAGGCGCTGGAGCGTGCGCTGGCCGAACGGGACGCGCTGCTGCGCCGCAAGGAACTGCTGGTCAAGGAGGTGGACCACCGGGTCCGGAACAGCCTCCAGATGGCCACCAGCCTGCTCAGCCTGCAAGGCCGGAAGGCCAGCGCGGACACCCGTCAGGCGCTTCAGCTGGCGATCGGGCGCATCCACGCCATCGGGCGGGTGCACGCGCTGCTGTACGACAAGGGAAATTCCGAGGCGGTGCGGTTCGACGGCTATCTGCTGGACGTCTGCACCAATCTGGCGATCAGCTTCGGGGTGGACCATCGCCGCCGCGCCCTGCTCGTGGAGGCCGAACCGATCTGGGTCCTGGCCGATGCCGCCCTCCCGCTCGCCACGGTGGTGAACGAGCTGGTGACCAACGCGCTGTGGCACGCCTTCAGCGCCGACATGCCCGGCACCGTGTGGGTCCAGTTCCGCCGCGAGGAGGACGGCCGCCTGACCCTGACCGTCGCCGACGACGGCCGGGGCATGAAGCCGCGCGGCGGGAACACCGGCGGAAGCGGCGGATTGGGCCTGGAGATCGTCTCCTCCATCGCCTTGGGCCTGCGGGCCGACGTGACCATCGGCCGGGAGGGCGGCACCCGGGTCACCCTGTCGCTGCCCGCGACGCTGCATCCGACGTGAGGACGCCGCGCCCTCCCGGATCGCTGCGGAACGCCCCCAAGGCTTCGCCCGGCGGCCCGCCGGCGCATTGGTCATAGGTCGAACGCCGAAACGCCTTCGCCGCCGCTCCGCTGTTTAAACGGCATGGAAAAGCGGAACATCCTGGCGATCGGCGCCTCGGCCGGCGGCGTCACCGCCCTGCGGACGCTGTTCGCGGCGATGCCGCGCGACGTTTCGGCCACGGTCTTCGTCGTCCAGCACATCTCACGAACGCAAAGCGTGCTGCCGGCGTTGCTGACGCGCGCCGGCTGGCTGCCGGCCTTCCACCCGCAGGATGGGGAACCGGTGCGGCCCGGCTGGATCCACGTCGCCCCGCCCGACCGCCATCTGCTGGTCAAGGACGGACGCACGCTGGTGCGCCGGGGCGCGCGGGAAATCCGCTGCCGCCCGGCGATCGACCCGCTGTTCCGTTCGGTGGCGGCGGCCTATGGGCCGCGGGTGGTCGGCACGATCCTGACCGGAACGCTGGACGACGGCTCCGCGGGCCTGCGCGCGGTGAAGCGTTGCGGCGGCATCGCCGTGGTGCAGGACCCGGCCGATGCGGATTGGCCGGACATGCCGCGCAACGCCCTGGAGCACGTCGCGGTGGACGCCTGCGTTCCCCTGTCCGGCATGCCGGCGCGGCTCGCCCGCTTCCTGAACGAACCGGCCGGGACGGCAGTGCCGATCCCCCAGGACATCCTGATCGAGGCGCGCATTCCCGAGAAGGAGTTCAACACCGTGCCGGAGGACACCAACGCCGTGGGCCGGCCAAGCACGCTGAGCTGTCCGGAGTGCGGCGGCAACCTGATGGAGATCGAGGACGGGGCCCGGCTGCGCTTCCGCTGCAAGGTCGGCCACGCCTACAGCCCGGAAACGCTGGCCGCCTCCCATCGGGAAGCGGTCGAGCACGCCATGTGGGTCGCGCTGCGCACCCACGAGGACCGCGTCCTTATGTTCCGGCGGCTGGCGGACAAGGCGCGCGAGCACGGCCATGCCCACACCGAGGCGAACTGGGCCGAAGCGGCGCGGGAGGCCGAGCAGAACGTCGAACTGCTGCAAACCGTCCTGTCCAAACAGGGTGAGGCCTTGGCGGGCGGCACGCCCTTGCCGGCGCTGCGCATCGCGAGGAACGCGGATTAAGCGGCTTCCCCATGGCCGCCTTCCGCTTTGCGGGCGATGCGCGGGGGCGGGCGATGCGCGGGGCGGGCCTATCCCGCCGACGGCGCCTCTTCCCCGCCGACCGCGTCCAGGCGCTGGCGTTCGCTGGTGTCGTGGACGATGGCGACGAGGATCGGCGGCTGCTCCTCGCCGAAGTGCTGAAGGCAGACCTCGGCCGGGTAGCGGCCCCGGTGACTGCTTTCCATCACCGTCTCGAAGACCGCTTCCATCCTGTCGCCCGACAACAGGGGGGCCACAAGGCGCTGGAACCGCTCGGCCGACACCTCCGGCATCAGGTCGAACACGGTCATCCGCTTCAGCTGGTCCAGCGTGTAGCCCAGCTTCCTTTCCGCCCCGCGGTTGACCAGCAGGAAGCGGAAGCTGGCCGCGTCCAGGAAATAGACCTCGTTCAGCGATTCACCGATGACGCGCCCGAGATAGCCGGTGAAGGCTTCGGTGCGGGTCTGGTCGGTGATGTCCTCGATGATCAGGACGACGCCGCGCGTCTCCCGGATGTCGTAAAGCAGCGGCGACGGCCGGACGCGGCAGGTCACCCCCCGGCCGCGCCGGTCGACGGCGTTCAGGGTTATGGGCGGCTGCGCCACCTCCTTTTCCAGGGTGCGCTCCAGATCGGCGCGCAGCCGCTGCACCGGCAGGCCGATGTCGAGGTCGAGGAAGGGTTCGCCCTGCACCTCCTCGGCGCGCAGGCCCCACATGTTCTCGCCCCAACGGTTCCACGAGCGGACCCGCAAATCCTGGTCCAGGACGATGATGCCCACGTCCATGCTGCGCAGCACCGATTCCGAGTAGCGCCGGAACTCGCCCGATTCCTCGCCCTGGCGGCGCAGTTCCTCGTTGGCAACCTCCAACTCCTCGTTCGCGGAACGCAGCTCCTCGTTCATGGTCTCCAGCTCCTCGTTGGTGGACTGGAGTTCCTCGTTGGTCGTCTCAAGCTCCTCGTTGGTGCTTTGCAGCTCCTCGTTGGTGGTCTCCAGCTCCTCGTTGGAGCTTTGCAGCTCCTCGATGGTGGTCTCCAGGCTCTCCTGCGCGGCCTCCAGCTCCTGTTGCAGCAGGAAGTTGCGGCTGGTGTCCGTGAAGGACAGCAGCGTGGCGAAGGGCTTGCCGTCACGGCCGTAGAGCAGCGAGATCTCGATGGTCAGACGCATCGTCTCGCCCGGCGGGCGGGGGAATTCCTGATGCTCGATGCGCACCGTGCGCCCGGTCTGCTGCACCTCCTCGATGCGCGAGCGCAGCTCGGTCGGACGGTAGGAGATCGACAGGTCCTGGAACGGGCGGCCGATGTCCAGCTCGCCGACGTCGAGCAGCCGCCGCGCCATGGTGTTGGCGAAGACCAGCTGCCCGTCGCCGTTCACGGCCAGATAGGCGTTGGCGCTGCTGTCCACGATGCCTTCCATCAGGCGCGTCTGGAAGCTCGGCCGGTGGTTGTTGGCCTCGGGCGCGAGGGTCAGGCTGCCGCCCAGGCTGCGCCGCCATTCCTGCGGCACCTTGCGGAAGATGCGGCTCTTCAGGTCCACCGGCTCGAACATCTTGGAACGCGCCAGCTGCGTCTCCGCCTTGCCCAGGAACAGGACGCCGTCGTTGACCAGGGCGTAGTGCAGGCGCGGCAGCACGATGTTCTGGGTGTCGCTTTCCAGGTAGATCAGCAGGTTGCGGCAGACCAGCAGGTCGATGCGCGAGATCGGCGCGTCGTTCACGATGTTGTGGCGGCCGAAGATCACGCATTTGCGCAGTTCGCGCTGGAAGACGTGGTGGTCGTTGGTGCGCTCGAAATACGTTTCCAGCATCCCGGCCGGCAGGTTCTCGACGTCGCGCGGGGTGTACATGGCGTGCCGGGCGGTGTTCAGCGCCGCCTCGTCCAGGTCGGTGGCGTAGATCTTCACCCGCGCGCAGAAGGCGTCCTTGCCCATCGCCTCGGCGAACAGCATGGCCAGCGAATAGGGCTCCTCTCCCGACGCGCAGCCGGCGCTCCAGATGCGGATGGGGCTCCGGTCGGCCCGCCGCGCCAGGATGTGCGGCACCACGTCCCTCTTCAGCACCTCCCAGGCGTCCGCATCGCGGAAGAAGGAGGTGACGTTGATCAGCACCGTGTTCAGCAGGTGGATGAATTCCTGGGGATCGGCTTCCAGGAAAGCGTGATACGTGGCGAAGTCCTCGCAGCCGACCTCCTCCATGCGCCGGCGGATGCGGCGCTGGAGGCTGGTGCGCTTGTAGCCGCGGAAGTCGAGGCCCCGGCTTTCCTGGATATAGCCGATCAGCGCCTCGAACTCGGGATCGACAAGCTCCTTGGCGCTGGATTCTGTGCTGGACATGGCGGCCACGCGGCTGAAGGGGACGCCATCATATCGGGACGGGCGCACCGGCCTCAACCGGACTTCTTCCGGGGGTTCCGGGCGAGGTCCGCCAACCGGGGCACCTCCACGGATCCGCGCCTACTCCCGCTTCGCGTTGAAGAGTTCGCCCCGCTTCGCGTTGTATCCCTGTAACCGGAACCAACGGCGGGGGAGACGGCGGGATATGCCTTGGCGGAAGGGGGTCTGCGCCCTGGCACTTGTTGCGGCGACGTTTCTGGCGGCGGCCCCCGCGGCGCGGGCGGCCAGCGTCGATTGCTGGCTGCTCGACGGCGACCGGCTGGACCAGGCGCGCGACCGGGGGCTCTGCCAGGACGCCTTCTCGCGCAACTCCAAGGCCGGCAGCCCGCCCGTCGTCACGGCGAAGGCCGCGCCGATCCCAACCGCCAAGCCGACGCCGCCGCCGAAACGCACCGCCTCCAAGGCCAAATCCTTGCGGACGGCGAAGGCCCCGCCCCCACGCAGCAACCTGTCCACCGCATCCGCCCCCGCCCGCCCGGCCGAGGTGGACTTCCTGACCCAGTTCCAGCGCGACTGGAATTCGCTGATGAAGGCGCTGGGCGCCGAATCCCCCCGCCGCTGACGCGCCTCTTTGCAGGCCGGCGCCTGTTGTGCAAATCTCCCTGGAACGATTCAAAAAGGAATCCGGAGAGGGTTATGATCAAGTCCCGCGCCGCCGTCGCTTGGGGTCCCAACCGACCGCTGGAAATCGAAGAGGTCGAGGTCGCCGCGCCCAAGCAGGGCGAGGTGCTGGTCCGCATCGTCGCCACCGGCGTCTGCCACACCGACGCCTACACCCTGTCCGGCAAGGATTCCGAAGGGGTGTTCCCGGCCATCCTCGGCCACGAGGGCGCCGGCATCGTGGAGGAGGTCGGTCCGGGCGTCACCTCGGTGCAGGTCGGCGACCATGTGATCCCGCTCTACACGCCGGAATGCGGCAAGTGCAAATTCTGCCTGTCCGGCAAGACCAACCTGTGCCAGGCGATCCGCGCCACCCAGGGCAAGGGGCTGATGCCGGACGGCACGACGCGCTTCACGGTGCGCGGTCAGCCGGTCTTCCACTACATGGGCACCTCCACCTTCTCCGAATACACGGTCCTGCCGGAGATCGCGGTGGCGAAGATCAACAAGGCCGCCCCGCTGGAGAAGGTCTGCCTGCTCGGCTGCGGCGTCACCACCGGCATGGGCGCCGTGATGAACACCGCGAAGGTCGAGCCCGGCGCCACCGTCGCCATCTTCGGGCTGGGCGGCATCGGCCTGTCGGCGATCATCGGCGCGGTGATGGCCAAGGCGTCGCGCATCATCGGCATCGACATCAACCCCGACAAGTTCGAGATCGCCAAGCAGCTCGGCGCCACCGACGTCATCAACCCCAAGGACTACGACCGCCCGATCCAGGACGTCCTGGTGGAGATGACCGACGGCGGCGTGGACTACAGCTTCGAATGCATCGGCAACGTGCAGGTGATGCGCGCCGCGCTGGAATGCTGCCACAAGGGCTGGGGCGAGTCGGTCATCATCGGCGTCGCCGGCGCCGGCGAGGAGATCAGCACCCGCCCCTTCCAGCTGGTCACCGGCCGCGTCTGGCGCGGGTCGGCCTTCGGCGGCGTGCGCGGCCGTTCCGAGCTGCCGGATTACGTGGAACGCTACCTGAAGGGCGAGTTCGAGCTGGACACCTTCATCACCCACACCATGGGGCTGGAGGACATCAACCGCGCCTTCGACCTGATGCACGAGGGCAAGAGCATCCGCTCCGTCATCCTCTACAACCCGTGAGGCGGGCATGGAGCAGCTTTCAGCCAACAAATCCTTCGGCGGCTGGCACAGGCGCTTCCGGCACCGCTCCTCGGCGCTCGGCTGCGACATGGTGTTCGCCGCCTACCTGCCGCCGCAGGCGGAGACGCGGCGCGTCCCCGTCCTCTACTGGCTGTCCGGCCTGACCTGCACGGACGAGAACTTCATGCAGAAGGCCGGCGCCATGCGGACGGCGGCGGAGCTGGGCATCGCCATCGTCGCGCCGGACACCAGCCCGCGCGGCCCCGACGTGCCCGGCGACCCCGACGGCGCCTGGGACTTCGGCCACGGCGCCGGCTTCTACGTCAACGCCACGCGGGAACCCTGGGCCGCCCACTACCGCATGCACGATTACGTCGTGCAGGAGCTGCCGGCCCTGGTGGAGGCGGAACTCCCCGTCTCCGACCGCCGCTCCGTGTCCGGCCATTCCATGGGCGGCCACGGCGCGCTGGTCTGCGCGCTGCGCAATCCGGGGCGCTACCGGTCCGTCTCGGCCTTCGCGCCCATCGCCAACCCCGCCGCCGTCCCCTGGGGTGAGAAAGCCTTCGGCCGCTTCTTCGGCCAGGACTGGGCGCAATGGCTGGAATGGGACAGCTGCGCCCTGATCGGCCGCACCCCAAAAGATCAGGCGCGGGAACGTCTCCCCATCCTGATCGACCAGGGCGACGCCGACAGCTTCCTGCACAGCCAGCTGAAGCCGGAGGCGCTGCAACAGGCCGCGTCGGCGGCCAACCACCCGCTGACGCTGCGCATGCAGCCCGGCTACGACCACAGCTATTTCTTCATCGCCAGCTTCATCGACGACCACCTGCGCCACCACGCGGCGGCGCTGGCCGCCTGACCAACGGCCTTGTCCCCTCTCCCCTCTGCTCTGGGGAGAGGGGAGAGGCGCTTCGCCCCCGCCGCCTCAGGTGCGGCCCTTGTCCAGCCACTTCTCCACGACCGGCGGCTGGTACGCGGCGAAGGCGTCGAGGATCGCCTCGCCGCTCTCCTCCACGATCAGCATGCTGCGGTGCTTGGGCTTCATGAACTGCTCCCCGGCCACATGGTCGAGGAAGCCGGCCAGCCCGTCGTAGAATCCCGCCGCGTTCAGCAGGCCGCAAGGCTTGTCGTGGCGGCCGAGCTGCGCCCAGGTCCACACCTCGAAAATCTCCTCCAGGGTGCCGATGCCGCCGGGCAAGGCGACGAACCCGTCCGACAGTTCGGCCATCAGCGCCTTGCGCTCGTGCATGGAGCCGACGACGCGCAAATCCTGCACGCCCATGTGCCCCACTTCCTTGTCCATCAGGAATTGCGGGATGATGCCGGTCACCGTGCCGCCGGCCGCCAGCACCGCGTCGGCGATCCGCCCCATCAGGCCGGTTCGCCCGCCTCCGTAGACCAGACCGATGCCGCGTTCGCCCAGCAGACGGCCGAACCGCTCCGCCGCGTCGCCGTAAGCCGGGTTCGTGCCGGGGTTGGACCCGGCGTAGACGCAAATACGCATGGATTGTCTCGAATCGAAGGTTCAGCGCACGCGGGTGGCGCGGAACAGGTGGGTGGGGTTCACGAACTCGTCCTGCGCGGCGATCAGTTGAAGCTCGCGCGTGCCGAGACGGCGCGTGGTCAGGAAGATGGCGTAGATCGCCGCCGCCGCCTGCTCCAGCGCGTGGGCGGGATCGTAGGCCTTCAGGTAGTGGGCCAGGAACAGGGCGGCCACCGCGTCGCCCGACCCGCTGGGCGCGGGATCGATCGGCAGGCGCGGGGTGGAAATCAGCCAGGCGCCGTCCGTGTCGTCGGCCAGCATCTCGATGCTGTCGGCGGGGGCGTCCTTGCGCGTCAGGCTGGTGACCAGCACCAGACGCGGGCCGCGCGCCCGCAGGGCGGCGGTGGCGGCCAGCGCGTCCTCCAGCGTCTCCACCTTGCGGTCGGTCAGATACTCCAGCTCGAACTGGTTCGGCGTCAGCAGGTCCGCCGCCGGGATGGCGTGCTCCTTGATGAACTCGGGCAGGCCCGGCCGCACGAAGAAGCCGCGCCCGACATCCCCCATCACCGGGTCGCAGGCGTAGACGGCGCGCCGGTTGGCGGCCTTCACGCGGCCCGCCGTCTCGACGATCACCTGCCCCAGCCCGACGTCGCCCATGTAGCCGGACAGCACCGCCTGGCAGTCGGGCAGCACGCCGCGCGCGGCGATGCCGTCGATGACGTCGGCGATGTGCTCGGCCGTGAAGACCTGCCCGGTCCATTCGCCGTAGCCGGTGTGGTTGGAGAACTGCACCGTGTTCACCGCGATGGCGTCGAAGCCCAGCCGTTGCAGCGGAAACACCGCGGCCCGGTTGCCGACATAGCCATACGCGACGTGGGATTGAATTGAGAGGACGGTCTTCATGGCGGAAAGCCTAAGCCATTGGGCCGCCGCCGTAAACCACTCACCCTTCGGGAACCGTTCACCCCCGTGACAGGGCCGACATGCGCCGTCGGCGCACCTCGCCGCGCCGCAGCCTCCATCCCCATGAAAATCAGCGCCTCGCCGCTTCATCGACCAGATTTGCTCGATGTCTTCATGACCCCGATCGTTTCACTGCTGAAATTCCACTTGGATTTGCGAAACCAAAACGCTCTTTGCGCGGTAATATTCAACGTCTATTGTCGCCGCCATCGACATGTTTTCTTGGGGAGCGGGTCATGGCGATCGAGTTCAGCCATATGAAACTGCGCCGGAAAGGCAACGCCCCGGTTCATCTGGCGGGCAACGCGGTCCTGCAACTCGACGGCGGCATCGACCTGTTCGGCGACGCCATGGAGCACGCCGCCGCCATCGGCGCGGCGGTGGAGGGAAGCGACGCCATGAAGCCGCTGGCCGACCTGCCGCCGGAACGGGTGATGGCCGCCGATTGCGCCGGCTGCCCGCTGGCCGCCGCCGCCGCCCCGTCCTGCCGCTGCCTCCAGGTGGACCGTTTCCGGGTGGGGGAGCACGGCTCGTTCGCCCCGATGATCCTGCGCCCCGGCCTGCCCGTGGCCGTCCATCGCCACGCCGAATCCGACGTGACCCGCAACCTGTGGCGCGAGTTCGCCGTGTTCCGCGCCGTCCGCGCGCTGGGCAACGTGCAGGCGGCATGATCCGGCCAACGTCAAACCGCATGGACTCCCCCACCCGACGCGGTTACTCCTGACCCGCAGACCGCGACAAGAAGGGGGAAACCGCCATGGCCACGACCGTCCGCCCGCGCCGCAGCGTGCTCTACATGCCGGGCTCCAACGCCAGGGCGCTTGAGAAGGGGCGGTCGCTTCCCGCCGACGGCCTGATCCTCGACCTGGAGGACGCCGTCGCCCCCGACGCCAAGGCCGAGGCGCGCGCCACCATCAAGACCGCCATCGCCGCCGGCGGCTACGGCGGCCGGGAACTGGTCGTCCGCACCAACGGCCTGAACACCCCCTGGGGTTACGACGACCTCGTGATGGCGGCGTCCTGCGGCGCCGACGCCGTGCTGCTGCCCAAGGTCGAAAGCCCGGACATGGTGCGCCAGGCCGAGGCCGTGCTGCGCGCCAACGGCTCGCCCGACAGCCAGTCCATCTGGTGCATGATGGAAACCCCGCTCGGCATCCTGAACGTCCGGGAGATCGCCGGGGCGTCGCCGAAGCTCGGCGGGCTCGTGCTGGGCACCTCGGACCTCGCCAAGGACCTGCACGCCGCCCACACGCGGGACCGGCTGCCCATGATCACCAGCCTGGGGCTCTGCCTGCTGGCCGCGCGGGCCTATGGGCTGGCCGTGCTGGACGGCGTCCACCTCGACCTCAACGACGACGAGGGCTTCGCCCAGTCCTGCCGCCAGGGCCGCGAGCTGGGCTTCGACGGCAAGACCCTGATCCACCCGAAGACCATCGCCGCCTGCAACGCGGCCTACGCCCCCAGCGCCGACGAGGTCGCCGTCGCCCACCGCATCATCGCGGCGCACGCCGAGGCCGCCGCCCAGGGCAAGGGCGTCGTGCTGGTGGACGGCAAGCTGGTGGAGAACCTCCACGTCGAAAACGCCCGGCGCCTCGTGGCGCTGGCCGAAGCCATCGACGCTCTGGGCAGTAAAGGCTGAACGGCGGGGGCTGAGCGGCCCCCACCTCCGACCCTACGCGGGTTCCAGTTCCAGAATGCGGCGCGGGGCGGCGGGATCGGCCGGCTCCGCCCGCTCCTCCGTCGCCGCTCCCGTCGCCGCTTCGGTGGCCGGGCAGATCAGGTCGCAGAGCTGGCGCAGCCGCCGGAAGCTCAGATCCCGGTCGAGCGCCGACGCCGCGTGGCTGCCCAGCGCCTGCAACGTCTTGCGCACCGCGGCCTCGTCATCGCCGAAGCCGTAGTTCTCCACGAAGGCGTGGAACTCGGCCTGATCGCTCTTCGAGGCCCGCAGCAGCGTTTCGAGCTGAAGGATCGTCCGCACCCCGTGGCTGCGCAGGAAGAGGAAGGCATCCCCCTTCGCCACCAGCAGAAGCTGCGCCTGCCCGACCCAGTCGATGCATTGCTCCAGCCCGAAGGGCGTCTTCAGATAGATCTCGATGGGATTGACGTGGGCCAGCGCGTAGGCGTCGTCCACCCACAGCTCGCGCAGGCGCACGGCGGTGTCGTAGCTGATGCCCTCGATGACGGTCAGGGACGGCGGCTGCGTGTTGTTGGCGATGGACTTCTTCTTGCGCAACGCCCACTCGGTCACCGTCTCGAACATCTCGATGGAGAAGTAGCCGGTGAAGAAGCCGATCACCGGCAGGCTCTGGTCCAGCCCCAGCTGGCCGAGGCTGTCCATCCCGCTGTGCATGGCATGGTTGACGAAGATCGACAGCACCATGCCGAACAGCATGTACAGGCAGATGCGGTAAATGGTGGTCGGCCCGATGTCGCGCGCCTGGGCACGGCGCAGCAGATGTTGCAACGACCACAGGAACGCCCCCAGGAACGCCGCCTGCATCATCAGAAAGCTGGTCGCGGCCTGCTGCTGGGCATCCTTGCCGACCAGGGTGCCGTACAGGATCTCGTACTTCTGAAAGGACACCTCGTCCGACGTGTCGAGAACCAGCAGCGACGATCCGACGATCACGATCACCGTGAACATCAGCGTCGGAATAACGTAGCCGTGCACGCCCTGGGTCTGCTCGTGCTTTTCCATCACCTTCCCGTAATCGGCGCCGGTGATGGCCGGAAAAGCCTGCTTCAGCGCCTCCGCCTCCGTCGTGATCCGGTCATTCAGCATCTTCGGCCAGACGAAGCCCGAAACAATCGCAAAGCAGGCGAACAACAGCATTACAGAAAAGTCGAACCACATCATGGCGACCCCAGCATACCGGCGTATGCATTATTTTGAAAACTCAGGAATTATCGCAACTTTTCTTTTATTTTGATAGTCAAAACCAACACACCCGGATCCCACCCCCGAATTGACGCGGCTTGCGGAATTCACTTCCCCGTTCGGAACCAACTTGCGCCCTCCCCGGTTTCAGGCACGTGGCAGAGGTGGAGGTTGAAGATGGCCTCGAAGGACAACGGGCGCACGTCGAACCGCGGCTTCGCGTCGATGGATCGCGACCGGCAACGTCAGATCGCCAGCAAGGGCGGGGAAAGCGTTCCGGCCGACAAGCGCAGTTTCTCGAAGAACCCGGAACTCGCCGCGGAGGCTGGCCGCAAGGGCGGACGCAGCGTCCCGGCATCCTCGCGCAGCTTTTCGCGCAACCCGTCGCTTGCGGCCGAGGCCGGCCGGAAGGGCGGTCAGGCCAGCCACGGCGGCCGGGGTGCCGTCGCCCGTCCGGACGGAGGCGACTGACACCCCCGAAACGGAAAAGCCCCCCTCCTGGGGAGGAGGGGGGCTTTTTCGTGACGAACCCTGGGACGGCGCCGATCAGGAGGCGAGCTTGTCCAGCTCGCGCAGGATCGAGTCGCCCATAACGGTGGTCGAGCAGCGGGCCATGCCCGGCGCCATGATGTCCGCCGTGCGCATGCCGCCGGACAGCACGTTCTGCACCGCCTTCTCCAGCAGCCCGGCGTCTTCCGCCAGGTCGAAGGAGTAGCGCAGCGCCATGGCGAAGGACAGCAGGGTGGCGCAGGGGTTGGCCAGATCCTTGCCCGCGATGTCCGGGGCCGAGCCGTGGACCGGCTCGTACATGGCCTTGCGGTTGCCGTTGGCGTCCGGCGCGCCCAGCGAGGCCGACGGCAGCATGCCGAGCGAGCCCGTCATCATCGCCGCCTCGTCCGACAGGATGTCGCCGAACAGGTTGTCGGTGACGATCACGTCGAACTGCTTGGGGTTCTTCAGCAGCTGCATGGCGCCGTTGTCGGCGTACATGTGCTCCAGCGTGACGTCCGAGAACTCCTCCTGGTGGAGCTTGGTGACTTCCTGCCGCCACAGGAGGCCGGACTCCATGACGTTGGCCTTCTCCATCGAATGGAGCTTGTTGCCGCGCTTGCGCGCCAGCTCGAAGGCCACGCGGGCCACGCGGCGGATCTCGGAGGTCGTGTAGACCTGGGTGTTGACGCCGCGACGCTCGCCGTTGCCGATGTCGGTGATGCCGCGCGGCTCACCGAAATAGACGCCGCCGGTCAGCTCGCGCACGATCATGATGTCGAGACCCTTGATGATCTCGGGCTTCAGGCTCGACGCATCGACCAGCGCGTCGAACACCACGGCCGGGCGCAGGTTGGCGAACAGCCCCAGCTCCTTGCGCAGGGTCAGCAGGCCGGCTTCCGGGCGCTTGGTGTAGTCGGAGGGGTTGTCCCACTTCGGGCCGCCGACGGCGCCCAGCATCACCGCGTCCGAGGCCAGCGCGTCGGCCAGCGTCTCGTCGCTGAGCGGAACGCCGTAGGCGTCGATGGCCGCGCCGCCGACCAGCCCCTCGGTGACGTCGAAGGTCACGTTGCGCTTACGGTCCATCCAGTCGATGACCCGGCGCACCTGGCGCATGACCTCGGGACCGATCCCGTCACCGGGCAAAAACAGAAGCTTCTTATTGGCGGGCATGGCGCACGCACTCCCCGTATTGGAGACTTCGTCAAGAGGTTCTATCGGTGGACCCGGCGCCTGGGAAGTGGCCCCAAAGCGCTAAGCCCACCAGCACCGTGGGTCCGATCAGCCCCACAGCCAGGGCTGGCCGCCGGCGCGCTGCTTGGCCTCGAACGAGTCGATGGCCGCCGACTGCTGCAGCGTCAGGCCGATGTCGTCCAGTCCGTTGATCAGGCAATGCTTGCGGAACGGATCGACCTCGAAGCTGATCTTGCCGCCGTCCGGACCGGTGATCTCCTGCTTCTCCAGATCCACCGTCACGACGGCGTTGGAGCCGCGCGAGGCGTCGTCCAGCAGCAGGTCCACCTGCTCCTTCGGCAGCTTGATCGGCAGGATGCCGTTCTTGAAGCAGTTGCTGAAGAAGATGTCCGCGAAGCTCGGCGCGATGATGCAGCGGATGCCGAAGTCGGCCAGCGCCCACGGCGCGTGCTCGCGCGACGAGCCGCAGCCGAAATTGTCGCCCGCGACCAGGATCTTGGCGCTGCGGTAGGCCGGCTTGTTGAGGACGAAGCTGTCGACCTCCTTGCCGTCCGGGGTGTAGCGCATCTCGTCGAAGAGGTGCTTGCCGAGCCCGGTCCGCTTGATGGTCTTCAGGAATTGCTTGGGAATGATCATGTCGGTGTCGACGTTGATCATCGGCAGCGGCGCCGCAACACCGGTGAGAACCGTAAACTTTTCCATCGCCAGAATCCTGT